>NZ_LDUK01000016.1:0-132684 GCF_001043575.1 Bacillus sp. LK2 | reverse complement strand
GGCATTATGTTTGGCATTTGATTGTTATCCGCTATTGGCATTATGTTTGGCATTTGGTTGTTATCCATTATCGGCATTATGTTTGGTGGTTGATTGTTATCCAGCATCGGCATTATATTTGGCACTTGAATATTGGGCGGTATTACTTGCGGAATAACAACATTTTCCTTTGATACGTTTGGTGATACTATATTTCCTACATTTTCTTTCTTCACTTGCGGCGATACTATATTTCCTACATTTTCTTTCTTCACTTGCGGTGATACTATGTTTCCTACATTTTCCTTCTTCACTTGCGGCGATACTATATTTCCTACATTTTCTTTCTTCACTTGCGGTGATACTATGTTTCCTACATTTTCCTTCTTCACTTGCGGTGATACTATGTTTCCTACATTTTCTTTCTTCACTTGCGGTGATACTATGTTTCCTACATTTTCTTTCTTCACTTGCGGCGATACTATGTTTCCTACATTTTCCTTCTTCACTTGCGGTAATACGTTTCCTACGTTCTCTTTCTTTACTTGTGGTGATATATTTCCTATATTGTCTTTTTTCGTTTGCGGGGAAATGATGTTGTTAGGTTTCATTTTATTAATTTGAGGAGCAATTAACTCGCTTCCCTTTTTTATTACGTCTGAAATTTTATATTCTTTTTTCGGTTTAATCGGCGGTTGCGGCGGCTGCGGTAATACATTAACAGAAAATTTAGTGCTCTCTTTCGTAGTCGGTTTTGGTTTTTCTACTTTCTCTACAACAGGTGGTTTTTGAATGACAGGCGGCTTTTCAACTGGCTTTTCTTTTTGAATTGGTGTTTCTTTTTGCGGCTTCACCTGTACTTCTTTTTGTGGTTTCACTTGCATTTCCTTTTGCGGTTTTACCTGCATTTCTTTTTGTGGTTTCACCTGCATTTCTTTTTGCGTTTGTTGCATAGCTGGTTGCTGTGTAATAGGTGCTGATTGATACGTAACTTCTTCTTCTTCTTCTATTCCGAGTGGAGTTGGTGTTGATGCAAACTCTTTTTGCTGCACCTCTTTTACATATTGTTTCGGAGGCGCTGAACCCGATCCAGCCTGTTGTTTCACATGAACGCTGCTCGATGGTACTTTAATTTTCATCCCTGGCATAATAAGGTCTGGATTACTAAGTTGTGTATTTGTTTTCTTTAGCGTTTCAAAATCCACTCCGTACTTTTTCGCAATTTTCCAAAGGGTATCCCCTTTTTGCACGATATGAATTTTCAAATTTTCCCCCTCCTGTATAACTTATCTATAAGTAAAAACACTTCGAAGTAACACTTTCTAAAAACTTAACTTCATCTACTTTTATCACTTCTTCTATTTTCAATATGGTTTGAAGTGGAATAATCATAAAAAAATCACAATGATTTCCTCAACACAATGTATGCCTATTTCACTCTTCTTATGATTACATGCACGAAAAAAAGCAACGGAAGTCCCGTTGCTTTACACACGCTCTAACATACGATTCAATGCAAGAACCGCCTCTTTTGTTACTTGCTTATTTACACGAATAACATTGATTTGTTCTCCTCTTTCTATATTCTCAAGCGCCCATAACAGGTGGGGTAAATCAATCCGGTTCATCGTTAAACAAGGACACATAAACGGATTTAGAGAAATAATTTCTTTATCTGGATGTTGCTGAATAATTCGATTCACTAAATTCATCTCTGTACCAATCGCCCATTGACTTCCAGCTGGAGCTGCTTCAATCATATCAATAATATATTTCGTCGACCCTGCATAATCAGACGCATCAACAACTTCATAACAACATTCAGGGTGAACAATAATATTCATATCCGGATGGTTTTTTCGCACACTTTCAATATTTTTTACAGTAAAGTTTTGATGAACAGAACAATGGCCTTTCCATAAAATCACTTGAATTTCTTCTATATCTCCATCGTACTCTAGTGAATCTGTATGCGGGTTCCACACTGCCATTTTCTCTAAAGGAATACCTAAATCGTACGCTGTATTTCTCCCTAAATGTTGGTCTGGTAAAAAGACGAGACGCTCTTTTTGCGTAAACGCCCAAGACACCATTTGTTTTGCATTAGAAGAGGTTACTGTTGCCCCTCCATTACGACCGCAAAATGCTTTAATCGCAGCTGTTGAATTTACATACGTTAACGGAATCATCGTATCCCCAAATAATTTTGTGAGCTCTTTCCACGCTCTTTCTGTTTGTTCAATATCTGCCATATCCGCCATAGAGCAGCCGGCACGCATATCTGGTAAAATGACAACTTGATCATCTGTTGTTAACATGTCTGCCGTTTCTGCCATAAAGTGCACACCACAAAACACAATATATTTTGCCTCTTTATTACTCGCTGCAACTTGTGCAAGTTGCAACGAGTCCCCTGCTGCGTCTGAAAATTGCACCACTTCATCTTTTTGATAATGATGACCTGGAATAAATAGTAATTCCCCCATTTTTTCTTTAATTTCGCGAACACGCTCTTCCATTTCTAATGTAGACATCGTTTGATAACGCTCCGGTAACATTACTTCAATTGGCTGAACTTTCTCTAAAATACCCATTTACGATTCTCCCCCTCTAAACCACTCTCATTAAGACTCAATATTAAAACTAATATCAAGTGCTTTCACTGAATGTGTTAACGCTCCAAGTGAAATATAATCTACCCCTGTTTTTCCGTATTTCGATAAATCTTCAATTGTAATGCCACCTGAAGCCTCCGTAACGATAGCACTCGGTACAAGTTTTGAAAACTCACGAATCTCTTCTGGCGTGCGATTATCGAACATAATAACATCTGCGCCAGCCTCTACCGCTTCTCTCACTTGCGCCTCCGTCTCTGTTTCAACTTCTACTTTTACCATATGCCCTAATCTTTCTTTCACTGTCGTAACAGCCTTTGTAATAGACCCTGCAAACGCGATATGATTATCTTTAATCATGACACCATCATATAATCCAAATCTGTGGTTAAACCCGCCTCCGCACACTACCGCATACTTATCAAACATGCGCAATCCTGGCATCGTTTTTCTCGTATCACAAATACGCGTGTAATTGCTATCTAACGCAAGAACTGCTTTACGAGTCATCGTTGCTACACCGCTCATACGCTGAATGATATTCAATATAACGCGCTCCGCTGTTAATAAAGACGCAATAGGCCCTTGTGCCGTTGCTATAATCTCACCTTTTTCTACTAAGTCCCCATCTTTTTTGTGGAATGTAACTTCAATTTTTTCATCAATTAGTTTAAATCCCTCTTCTATTACTAAACTCCCTGCAAAGACCCCTGAATCCTTTACAAGAAACGTCCCTTTCGCAAGTGCATTATCGGGAAAGATAAGCTGAGATGTTACATCTCTTTCTCCTATATCTTCTAGAAAAAATCTATTTAATGCTTCCTTAACCTTTAACGTGTTCATAAAACCCCTCTTCCCCTCATTAAACAAGTTGTAGTTTTCTTCTCACTCGAATAATCTCTTTCCTTACTTTATTTCTTTCTGGATAATCACTGCGATAATGACCACCAATACTTTCTTCTCTTTGTAAAGCCGATACTGTTATAAGCTCACAAACTGTTAACATATTAATAAGTGTTATCTCTTCATTTGTAAGTGCATCATATTGTAATATCATATTTCGCACACCGTACCTACTAAACCATCTCTTAGCATATGATAAGCTTTTCTCAGTTCGTACAATCCCAACGTGCTTCATCATGTATTCTTGTATTTCTTCTTTCAACGGTAACTCATTAAGAGCTATAAAGCTGTTTTCTCTCTCTTCTGATACATTTTTTCTTTCTTGTACTGGTCTAGCTAAAATATGTTTTCCTATTCTTCTTCCAAACACTAGACCTTCTAATAATGAATTACTCGCCAATCTGTTCGCACCGTGAACCCCATTACAAGCCACTTCGCCGACTGCATATAAATTTGGAATAGACGTCTCGCCGTCACAATTCGTCTTCACGCCGCCCATATGAAAATGAGCACCAGGTACGACTGGAATACGATTTTCTTTTAGATTCACACCATTCTTTTTACATAATGATGAGACGGTTGGAAAACGCTTTTCAAAGTTTTGAATGCTTTCGATGTTCAAGTACACTTTTTCACCTGCAAGAAGTTGTTCATGAATAGCCCTTGCCACTACATCACGCGGTGCGAGATCTTTCCCGGGATGTATCTCCATCATAAAACGCTGTCCTTTTCCATTTATAAGGACAGCTCCTTCACCACGGACTGCTTCAGAAACGAGACCACAACATCGCCCGCCCACGTATAACATTGTCGGATGAAATTGCACAAATTCTAAATCAACAAGTTCGCCCCCAGCTCGATAGATTATCGCAAGTCCATCACCTGTAATTGTCTCATCATTCGACGTAAAGGCGTACAAACCACCAATTCCTCCTGATGCTAACACTGTATAATCAGCATAGTAACGCTTCAACTTTCCTTCACTATTTCGTGTTAAAGCCCCTATACATTTATTATTTTCTATAATAAAATCAAGTACCATTTCTTGCTCAACGATAGTAACGTATGGAGCTACTTCTTGAATTAAATGTTCTAATAGATTTTTACCAGTTGCATCTCCTCCCGCATGTAAAATACGACGTTTTCGATGCGCCCCTTCTTTACCAAGATGGAGCCCTGCTTCATCCCCATCAAATTTCATTCCATTTGTAATAAGTTTATTTATTTCTTTCGGCCCTTCTTCAACTAAATACCGAACTGCTTCTTCATTGTTATAATGACAACCTGCCACTAATGTATCTTCAAAATGCCCACTCGGATTGTCATGTGCAGCAACAGCTGCTGCAATTCCTCCTTGAGCTAAATGTGTATTGTTATTGCGCCCTGTTTTTTTTGTGATAATTATCACATTCTTTTCGTGACAAAGCTCTTTCGCAACACGAAGTGCCGCAACGCCACTTCCAATAATTAAGACATCTGCACTTGGCATAATTGTTGCCTCCTACTTTACACTTTTCAACTGTCTTGACACCTATATTTACATAGTTTTAAAATAATGACAAGAGTTTTTTTACAATTCTTATTTTCACTACCATTCTAAAAACGAAAATTAATATCACTCTTACTGAAGAGAGGAAATTATATAATGATATATCTTGATTATGCAGCGACAACACCTATGAGCGAAGAAGCTTTAGAAACATATATACAAGCAACAAAGAAATATTTTGGAAATGAACAAAGTTTACACGATATCGGTGGAAGTGCCTCGTCTTTATTACAAGTTTGTAGAGAAACATTTGCAGAAATGATTGGGGGTAAAGAACAAGGTGTATTCTTTACAAGCGGCGGTTCAGAATCTAACTACCTTGCGATTCAATCCCTTCTAAATGCTAGGAATGGGAAGCATATTATTACGACACCTATGGAACACGCATCGATTCGAAGTTATTTTCACTCCTTACAATCGCAAGGCTATACGATTACTGAAATCCCTGTTGATAAAAGCGGGCTAATTCATTTAGTAGATTTAGAAGCAGTTATTACAGAAGATACTGTTCTAGCAAGTATACAGCATGGAAACTCTGAAATCGGGACCGTTCAAAACATTGCAGAGATTGGAGCACTTTTAAAAAAATATAATGTTTTATTTCATTCGGATTGTGTTCAAACATTTGGTAAACTTCCAATAGACGTTACAGTGATGGAGATTGATAGTCTCTCTGTTTCAGCACATAAAATTTACGGCCCAAAAGGAGTCGGAGCTTGCTATATAAATCCGCAAGTTCGTTGGGAACAAATATTTCCTGGAACTTCTCATGAAAAAGGATTTCGCCCAGGTACAGTGAATGTACCTGGAATTGCCGCCTTTTTAACAGCCGCAGAGCATATATTAAAGAATCAAAAGGAAGATATCTTTCGTTTTAAACAATTACGATCTTATTTTTTAGAGCAATTACAAACACTTCCTCTAGAAATTGAAGTGGAAGGACATTCTACTTCTTGTTTACCACATATTATTGGGGTTACAATAAAAGGAATAGAAGGTCAGTATACGATGTTAGAATGTAACCGTCATGGTATTGCCATTTCGACTGGAAGTGCTTGCCAAGTCGGTAAACAAGAACCTTCAAAGACAATGCTCGCAATTGGAAGAACGTATGAAGAGGCAAAACAATATGTCCGCTTTTCTTTCGGACATCACACAACGAAAGAACAAATTGATACAACTATTCATGCACTACACACAATTGGAAATCAATTTTATAGAGGTGTTAAATCATAATGAAACAAAATGATCAAAAAAAGATTTTAGGTGAAGAAAGACGACAGCTCATCCTGCAATGGCTTCTTGCTGCAAATGAACCGTTATCAGGAAGTGAACTATCTAAAAAGACGAATGTAAGTAGGCAAGTTATCGTTCAAGATATTTCCTTACTAAAAGCACGAAATGAACCGATTATTGCGACTGCACAAGGGTATTTATATTTAAAGCCACAAGCGAAACAACAAGCTTTTGAACGTGTAATCGTATGCCAACATAAACCAGCAGAAGTACGTCAAGAACTTACAATGTTAGTTGACCACGGCGTTACGATTAAAGACGTAAAAGTTGAGCATCCTGTATACGGTGACTTAACAGCATCGATTATGGTAAGTAATCGCTTTGATGTAGAGCAATATTTACAAAAAATCGAAAACACAAACGCTTCTTACCTTTCTCAGCTAACAGATGGCATTCACTTACATACAATTGAAGCAGATTCTAAAGAAAAATTAGATGCAGCTTGTGATGCACTAGATCGAGCTGGGTTTCTCGTTTATTAATGTAAAGCACAGAGTTTTTCATCAATCTCTGTGCTTTTATTTTGTAGATGATATAATATTGTAAACAATTATAAAGGAGATCAACTATGGGAATTGAACTCGTTCACTTTAGCATTGGCAAACCGAAACAAATGAAATATAGCGAAGATAAAGAAATGATTACAGGTATATGTAAAGAACTTACAGAAGAAGCTTTTCTCTCAAAAGACGGCTTCCGTGGTGATGATGTAGCGGATTTAAAACATCACGGCGGACCTGATCGTGCGGTTTGTGTGTATCCACATGAACATTACGCACTATGGGAAAAGGAATTTCAAACAACGCTCCCAGCTTCCACATTTGGCGAAAACATTACCGTAACAAATATGTTAGAGCGTGATGTTTGTATCGGAGATACATATCAACTAGGCGAAGCAATCATTCAAGT
Organism: Bacillus sp. LK2; assembly: GCF_001043575.1. Taxonomy (NCBI): domain Bacteria; kingdom Bacillati; phylum Bacillota; class Bacilli; order Caryophanales; family Bacillaceae; genus Bacillus; species Bacillus sp. LK2. The sequence continues at coordinate 125,433 of NZ_LDUK01000016.1, read as the reverse complement.
CACACAAGCTCGCGTACCCTGTAGCACAATTTCAAAACGTCTTGGCATTCCAGGCATTTTACCACGCATTGTAGCAACTGGATATACCGGCTACTTATGCCGTGTTCTTCAAGAAGGTACCGTACGTAAAGATTCTAAAATTACATTACTAGAACGTCAACCGAGCAATGTTTCTGTTCTTTTCTCTAACGAAATCTATTTTCATAATAGAAAAGATAAAGATAGCATTGAGAAGATTCTTGCTGTCCCAGAACTAGCTGATGTTTGGCGTGAGCAGTTAGAGGATCGTCTTGCGAAGTTAATATAAAGTGAAACTTTAATCAGTGGGGGTTTTGTTCATCCCCCACTGATTATTAGTTGAACCAATCGGGCGTTTACGGGCAGTTGATCTCCCACCTAACTTCTTTGCTCCAGCCGAATTTTGAGGTGGGATTTTATTAATCTAGCACAAAGCATACTATTAAATGAAATTATATCGGCGATTCGACAAATACCAACACCCCTCACCTCTACAACCAATAAGAAGAATAACTCCCCAGCACAGTAACAGAAAACCCGAGTGCTTCAAGTTCCATCGTTACGCCTGGCAATAATACATCATCATATGCTTTATCTACATCGATTAGGAAAAAGTAATTGCCAAGACCTGTTTTCATCGGGCGAGATTCGATTTTTGATAAGTTTAATTTTCTCCATGCGAAGGCTGATAACACTTGATATAGCGCTCCTGCATAATCCGCAGGTAACGTTATCATAAGCGTTGTTTTCTCTCCACGGTTTTCTCCGTTATTTGGGAGTGCCGCTCTTTTTTTCTTATGCAAGACAAGAAAACGTGTATGATTGTTTTTATGCGTATGAATGTCACGCCTTACAATTGTTAATCCGTACTTTTCTGCCGCTGCCTCATTTGCAATAGCTGCAATTTTTTCTTCGGGATGTTCTTTCACATATTGTGCAGCTGCGCTTGTTGATGTCATATCTCGAACCGTTATGCCTTTTAATTCCTCATTTAAAAACTTATGACACTGTGCAATAGCATGCGGATGAGAGTGCACTGCATATACTTCTTCCCACACTTCTGTATACTGCGGATGTACAAGTAAATGCTGTTGAATCGGTACTGTAATTTCTCCTACAATAGAAAGTGGTTGCTCATGTACGAGGTAATCAACCGTTATATTTACTGAACCTTCAATCGCATTTTCTAACGGTACAACTGCAAAGTCTACATTTTCATTTGCGGCTGCATCTATACAATCTGGAATCGTTCGATACGGTACATGCTCTGCTTCCGGAAAAAAACGACTCACCGCCATATTTGTAAATGTTGCTTCTGGTCCTAAATATCCTACTCGAATCATCGTCTTTTCCCCTCTTTTTCGTTTTCTTACTGTTATACCATACTTTTTTATATTCTTCTATGTAAATTTCGAATATTTAAAAAAGACTAGCATCCGCTAGTCTAAATGTTTCCTATATTCTCTTTGAGCGAAAAAGAAATAAATGATGCATGCGACGATATAAAACAAAATAAACAAGCCTACTTTTCTTAATGAACCCTCCATAAAGACAGTATTATGAAACGTATATAACGCAACTGCACTATGCATACTCCCTACTATAATTGGCGCAAAAAATAGCATACATAATTGCCAACGAGAAATCTTCCACACTTCTTCCTTCGTCATTCCAAGTTTAGATAGTGCACCATACTGCTTTCGATCCGATGCGATATTATGAAACCATTTAAAATATACGATACTACATGACGTAAGAAAGAATAATATACTAATAAACGAGCCTACAAATAGAGTAATATCGCCGAACTCTTTCATATTCACATATAACTCCATATTACTTCGAAATGCATCATTTGTATCTTGTTTCATATGTTTCCGTAAATCTGTGTTTAATTCCTTTGTATTTTCGATATTTGATAATGTGTAGCCTCTATATATCATTTTTTCAGAATCTGGAATTGTATTTGCTATACTTTCAAAATCTTCATCATTCATGACGAAAAACAGGCCATTAATGTGTGAAGGATGATAGTTAAATTGTACACCCTCTTTCTGGCCATTATATATGAATTGATACGTTTGATTCATTACTTGCAATTGAATCTCTTTTTGATTATACACATTCGGATGATTGTATTTATTATAATAAACAAGTGTAACTGTTCCTTTTTTAGGATGATATGTTTTCTGTTTTTGTTTTCTTGCCTCTTGATTGTATTCACTTTCCTTTATAAGCGGTGCTACTTCTGTTTCTCCTTTATTAGACTGAAAGGATGCATATACTCCAACAAAACTCATATATTGAAAATCATCATATCCATATTGATGCAGTAATTTTTCAACCGTACCTTCCTCAAAGACTTCATGGGCAGAAGCACCTTTTTCTATGTATGAAAATGAGTGAACGCCTCCGCCCCGCCACATATCTTGCATACCAGAAAAATATAAAAACACCGTACCTGTTGCCGTAACAACAATTGTCGTTGCCATAGACAATATAAAGAAAAAGCGACCATTTTCCTTCATTCGATGTGATAATTGATTCACTATAAACAAATACGGATATGTATACATTATCTTCTTATTCCGCTTTATCATTTCTAATATTTGTGTAACGCCGTGTGTAAATGAGAAATACGTCCCAAAAGATATTAATATAACAACCGGAAAAAAGTATAACGCTATCGTTGGCATCGTTGCATTTAGCGCTAAGGTATACCCTATCCCTAAGCAAACGAAACCGAATAAACAAAGCCACTTTGATGTTTTCGCTTCTCTTTTATCCGTACGAAATTCTTTTAATAACCGAATTACTTTTATATTCCATATGCGTAAAGCACTTATAAAAGATAAGACAATAAAAACGACCATATATGTAACAAACGTTACACCAATCGCTCTCACATCAAATATGACAGTGAGTTCTTTCGGAAGGCGAAGTAACATGCTAAATACCATAAAGAAGAGTTTCAAAAAGATCATGCCAAGCCCAATACCGAAAATATTAGCGAAAATCCCAATTAATATTTGCTCGGCCATAATCACTCCTATTACGTTAGACTTCGTCGCTCCCATTAACATATATAATCCTAATTCTTTCTTACGTGCTTCTATGAAAATAGAGGTAGCATACAAAATAAATATGACGAAAAAAGAAATAATGATAACGTTACATATGATAAGTCCCCAGCGTACATTTTGATACCACATCGTTTCTTGCATGTATGGATGTACAATGACAGACATGTATGCATAAGAAGCAAATATTGCAAAACAGCTACTTAAGAAAAATACTTTATAATTACGCCAATTCCCCTTTATATTTTGCATCGCTAGTTGCCGAATGTTCATCTATCGTCCTCCTGTAACTTACTACATAGGTAAAAAGCTAGAGGTTTCCCTAGCTTTTTACGTGTTTTAAATATCCTCTTTGCGCAATCATAAAGTAAATGGCAGAAGCTAAAATATAAGCCCCTATTACAATCGCACCTGATTTCCATAAATCGATATAAAGCATTTTTCCTAACGTATGAAGAGCAAATCCACTATGAATCGCACCGATTATAATCGGGATAAAGAAGATAACGCCCATTTGTCGAATTGCAATTTTACGGATTTCCTTATCTGTCATACCGATTCTCTTTAACGATTTAAATTGAATACGATCTTGTTCTTTATCGTTAAACCATTTAAAGTATGTCATACTACAAGCGAAGAAGAAGAAGAGTACTGCTACGAAGAAACCGATGAACATTGTAATTGCTCCACCTTCTCTTATATCTTTATAAGCAAATACCGAGTTTCTCAATTCACCTTGCTTTTCTGGTGCAATTTCCTTTTTCAGATCTAGCACAAGGTCTTCGGTACTTTTCCAATCTTCAATATAATAGCCATAATATTTCGTCTTTTCTTCATCCGGTACAAGCTTTGCATATTTCTCAAAATCTTGATCATTTACAATAAGATATTCGCTATCGTTAAAAACAGAATATGACGTTGGCTCATTTAATTGAACAGACTGCTTTTGTCCGTTAATTGTAAATTCATACGGTTTCGTACGATCTATCTTCATAAGTTCATTTGCTGCATCAACCATAACCATCGTCGCACTACCTTGTGCATTATGAACCTCTGTAATTTGCTCTTTCTTTTGTTTACGCACTTCCGTATTATATTCTTTTTCTGAAATAATCGTCATTGGTACTTCACGTTCACTGTTAAACAACATTATTTTCTGTGTTGCAGGTAGTTTTACGTAGGTTACTTTTCGTGCATCTTCAAACCCATGCTTTTTTACAATCTCTTGTACTTTTTCTTCAGTAATAAGGTTATGCGTATTTAATCCCTTTTCCTCATATGAAATAGCATGCGGCGTAAGCTCTACCGTTTTCGCACTCATATTTTCATAATATACATAAAGCGTACCTACTGCTGAAGAAACAACCGCCGTAATAATAGAAATGACAAATAGAAAACGAGCATTGTCTTTCATTTTATAAATAAGATTGCTAAGTACGAACATATTTGGGTATGTATAAAAAGATTGTTTTCGTTTTTGCAATGTTTTTAATACGACTGTACTTCCTTGTGTAAATAGTAAATACGTTCCGCCAATGGTCAATCCTACAATCGGTAAGAAATATATAATAAAATTCATAATTGTTACTTGGAAGCAAAGGACGTATGCAGCAATGATACATCCTATACCGGCTACACATAACCATGTAAATGCAAAAGGCTCTACTTTTTGTTTTCTTGCTTCTCTTAATAAATCAATAATTTGTAAGCGTCCTACTGTCCAAACGCTAAACAATGATAGGATTAAAAATAGAATAAAGTATACACCCGCTGTAATAAGAACTGCTTTATTATTCCATACGAGTGGAAGTGTTTTATCTATTTTCAATATTACGCTTAATGCTTGGAAAAATAATTTTGAACAAAGCATTCCAATTCCAATACCTGCTACAATGGCAATACTACCTAACATCAATTGTTCTAATATAATCATTCTGCCAAGTTGAGACTTCGTTCCGCCTATTAATGTTAATAAACCGAATTCTTTTTTTCTTGCTCGTAAAAACGTTGAATTTGCATATAAAATAAAGAGTGCTGAGAAGATGACTACAATATAATTCATCGATTCTAATCCTTTTGTAATCATCGTCCTCATACTAATATTACCGCTTACGACATCTGGATGATAAATGAAGGAAGCATACATGAAAAATACTACGATCGATAAACAACTACTAATAAGGAACGCTTTATAATTACGCCAATTTCCTTTTACGTTATTAAGCGCGAGCTGGCGAAAGTTCATGATATTCTCCTCCTAGCATCGCAAGTACGTCTAAAATTTCTTGGAAAAAGGCTTGCTTCGTTCTTCCTTTATGTATTTCTGAGAAAATTTCTCCATCACGAATGAAGAGGATGCGTTCGCAATAACTAGCCGCTACTGGATCGTGCGTTACCATTGCAATTGTCACTTTCTTTTGCTCATGTAAATCTTGCAGAGCACCCATTAATGATTTCGCAGACTTAGAGTCTAAGTTTCCTGTTGGCTCATCTGCTAAAATTAATGTTGGATCATGAATAATTGCTCTCGCTGCTGCTGCACGCTGTTGTTGTCCCCCAGACACTTCATACACTTTCTTATTTAAAATACCTTCGATATTCAAAAACTTCGCAATCTCAAGTACTTTCGTATCAATTTCATTTACAGATTTCTTCGCCATAACAAGTGGTAAAATAATATTTTCTTTAATGGATAACGTATCAAGTAAATTAAAATCTTGGAAGATGAACCCTAAATGTGTACGGCGAAATTCCGCTAATTTTGCAGCACGCATTTGATTAATTTCTTCACCATTTACAAGCACATGACCTGAAGTTTGCTTATCAATTGTCGCTAATAAATTTAAAAGCGTTGTTTTTCCGCTCCCTGAAGGACCCATAATTCCTACAAATTCGCCTTCCTCAATTTTAAAATTTATATCATTTAAAGCAGTCGTCGCTACTGAACCTTTCGATTGGTATACCTTTGTTAACCCTTTTACTTCAAGAACACTCATTTCTAATCCCCCTATGTGTTTTCTTCTTACATTTACTATAAGAAAAATAAGAAAAAGAAACGAGTGATTTCCCTTACAAAACGTTTTGTTATCTTACAGTTTTGTCATTTTTCTCATTAATGTATGATATTCCTCATCTTTTGCAAATTGGAACGTAAACGTTGTCCCTTCACCTTCTGTTGATTGTACATAAATTCCATGATGTAAATTATCGCAAATTTCCTTCGTAATATATAAGCCCATTCCAGTTGCTTCCCTCGTTTTACGGCCGTTTACTCCCGTAAAGAACGGATCAAATATACGCTTCACATCTTGTTCTGGAATACCGATTCCATTGTCCCTAATATGTAGTAACACCTTTTGATCCTTCTCTTCAATTTGAAATTGAATTTCTTTTTTCTCTGCTTCTGAAATTTTTGTATACTTAATTGCATTTACAACAATTTGACTCATGGCGATACTAAGCCACTTTCTATCAGACGCAATCATACAAGTCTCTTCTTCAAGCATAAGTTTCGGAAATACAGAAGATTGAATGAACGACTTTCGATTTTCATTAATAATATCTCGAATGACATCTATAACATTTACTACTTCTACTTTATAATCCTTCGCAAACTGATCTAATCTTGCCATATGTAACGCTAAATCTAAGCCATTTAAAATACGGTTATTTTCTTCACGAATACTTTCAATCGTTCCCCTTGCTTCACGGTGTTCCTTACCATATTTCTGTAACAGTAATTCAATAACAGATACCGGTGTTTTCATTTGATGAATCCATTGGTTCATAAAAATCATTTGCTGTTGCTCTTTCGCATGCTGCTTATGAACTTCATTCATATATTGCTGCCTTAGCAACGTGAACGCTTCAACGACCATTTCTTGCTCTAATGTATAAGAAGCATCTATGAGTAAAGCATCGTGTAATGTATGTCCACCGGCAATATACTGTTCTATTCTTTTTAAAAACACACTTCTTTTTCGGTAATCGTAAATAAGGTATACACTAAACACAACTGTCCCTAATAAAAGTCCATATAGCCACGTACTCCAGTCCAATGACCTCTTTTCTAAAAGGCTTTGTAACTGCAGTACAAGCCCAAATAAACAAAGGCTTATAATGTAGGAAAGGATTAAGGAAAAACGGTCTATGAGGTAGCTTTTAACCTTCATGCCCTTCGCCCCACTCTGTAAGAAGCGCATAACCGTACCCACGTTTTGTTACAATAGCATTTTTAATACCTAGCTCCTCTAACTTCTTTCTTACACGCTTTACATTTACGGTTAATGTATTATCATCAACAAAAGCTACTTCATCCCATAAAGCCTCTAATAGCTCTTCACGTGTTACGTATTGATTTGCTTGTTTCATTAAACATTCTAATAAATAAAACTCATTTTTTGTAAGTTCCGTTTGTTGACCTTTCCACTCTACTGTGTGCTGCGATGGGAATAATAACAATCCATTCACACCTAAACAGTCACTTTCCGCGGCCAAAGCATACTCACCGTATCCACGGCGGAGTGCACTCTTCACCTTTGCCATTACGATATCTAAATGGAACGGCTTTGTAATGTAATCATCTCCACCATTTTCAATCGCCATCACTTGATCCATCTCCCCTGTTCTTGCAGAGACAAAAATAATTGGTGCATTCGATACTGTGCGAATTTGGCGACACCAATAGAAGCCATCAAAATACGGTAAATTAATATCGAGTAACACGAGATGTGGATTTATTTTTACAAACTCATCTTTTATATGGCGTAAATCACTTGCTCTAAATGATTGATAGCCATATCTTTCTAAATGTTCCTCTAATATTTCTGCAATTTTCTCATCGTCTTCTACAATTAATATTTTATACATATTTCTTTTCTCCCCATAAAATATTCTTCTAAAATCACTCCTTTTTCTATTATAAATTGAAACTTTATTTAGTGGGAAGTTTTTCCTATCCCTACTAATTTTCATCCTACACCTTCTTTAATTTTACCGGCAGCCCGATTCTCACCTAACTTCTTAATATCTTCTAGTTTTCAAGGGGTGTTTTATTGTCCGTAAATAATAAAAAAAGACTGCCATATTTCGGCAGTCTTAATCGATAAATTCAAATTCATATTCAAGAATTTTTACAATATCTCCATCTTTTGCACCGCGTGCACGAAGCGCTTCATCAATACCCATTCCGCGCATTTGACGAGCGAAACGACGTATAGATTCATCACGTGAGAAGTCCGTCATTTTGAATGTCTTCTCGATATCGTAACCAGAAATAACAAACGTGCCGTCACTTTCACGTGTAATTTCAAATTTAAGACTTTCAGCATCAAATTTGTACATTACACTTGCTTCAGACTCCTCGACAACATCGTACATTGGGAATTCTGGTGTTGTTTCTAATAAGTTCGCTACTTCAAATAGTAAATCACGAACACCTTGTTTCGTTACAGCTGAGATTGGGAAGATTTTTACTTCGTCTCCCACTTTCTCTTTAAATGCTTGTAAGTTTTCTTCCGCATCTGGCATATCCATTTTGTTTGCAACAACAACTTGTGGACGCTCTGTTAAACGCATATTGTATTCTTTTAATTCATTATTGATTGTGACATAATCTTCATATGGCTCACGGCCTTCTAAACCAGACATATCGATAACATGCACAATTACACGTGTACGTTCGATATGACGTAAGAATTGGTGTCCAAGTCCGACGCCAGCGTGTGCGCCTTCAATTAGTCCAGGAAGGTCAGCCATAACGAAGCTGCGGTTATCACCAGTTTCAACAACACCAAGATTTGGAACGATTGTTGTAAAGTGATACTCTGCAATTTTCGGACGCGCTGATGATACAACAGATAATAATGTAGATTTACCTACACTTGGGAATCCAACAAGTCCAACATCTGCTAGCACTTTAAGTTCTAGAATGACATCACGTTCTTGACCTGGTTCCCCGTTCTCAGCGATTTCAGGCGCTGGGTTTGTCGCTGTTGCGAAACGTGAGTTACCACGGCCACCACGGCCACCTCTTGCGATTACAGCTGTTTGTTCATGCGTTACTAAATCGGCAAGAATTTGACCTGTTTTTTCATCTTTTACTATTGTTCCTGGTGGAACCTTTACGATTAAATCTTCTGATTTACGACCGTGCTGACCTTTACTCATTCCGTGCTGACCGCGATCAGCTTTGAAATGACGTTGGTAGCGGAAGTCCATTAATGTACGTAAGCCTTCCTCAACAACGAAAACAACATCTGCACCTTTACCACCGTCGCCACCTGCTGGGCCACCTTTAGGTACATACTTCTCACGACGATACGCAACCATTCCGTTACCACCGTCGCCGCCTTTTACATATATCTTGACCTGATCTACAAACATTATTTCACCACACTTTTTTCGATTGGTTGTAATATAACTGAGACTTCTTCGTCTCGTACTGTATAAGAAATGGAATACCATTTATTGTTTTGGTTCGCAAGCCAGTTCTGTAGTTCTTCTACATTCGTTAGCTTTCCACGAAAATCAAAAAAGAAACGAGCATTCTCCGCGTCACATTCAATTGTGATACAAACATAATTTTCAACATATACGTCTAAACTATGCTGAAGCATTAAGAAAAACTGATTCGTCCATGTACATACATTCTCATCGATATGAGATAAGTTATGTAATTCTCCCAATACTTCGTACTCCAATAAGCACGGCTGCTGTTTCCAATTATATGTTAAAATCCACTCTGAAAATAAAGGCATTGATAGCCCCATCAGATTGGATTCTTGTCTCGCTTCTTGGACAAAACGATCGATGAGCTTATGAATCTCTTCCACTTTTCCAAGGGAAAGGTTTCCTTTAACCATCTGCAAACGATTGAGCCAATCATGTCTTGAGTGGCGCAACGCATCTATAATTGTCCATTTTTCATTCATTTAGATACCCCTTAATATAGAAAAACTCTAACCTGCACTCAGGTTAGAGTTTTCCGTGAGTTCTTATGCTTCTTGAGCAACAGGATATACGCTCACTTGTTTGCGGTCACGGCCAAGACGCTCAAAGCGTACTACGCCGTCAACTTTCGCGTATAAAGTGTCATCGCCACCACGACCAACGTTAACACCTGGATAAATTTTTGTACCGCGTTGACGGTAAAGAATTGAACCACCTGAAACCGTTTGACCATCTGCGCGTTTAGCACCAAGACGTTTTGACTGAGAGTCACGACCGTTCTTTGTACTACCTACACCTTTCTTAGATGCGAAAAACTGAAGATCTAATCTTAACATACGTTACACCTCCTGCACTTTTTCTATTAAACGGATATACTTTCCGTAATCAAGTTCGATCGTCTTAAGCGAAACAACCAATCCTTCTAAAAGTATTTGTGCTTTTTCTGCTGTATGAACGTCTAAATCATTAGGCAATTCATACGTTAAGAATCCGCCATCACTTCCGAGTTCAATAGTTGCCTGCACATTACAAAGTTCTTCCACTGCATTTATAGAACCAAACACAACCGCTGTAGTTCCAGCACAGACAAGGTCTTGTCCATGTGGCGCATAATTGGCATGTCCAGTCATTTTAAATGATTGGATACTTCCTAATTTCGTGCGACTTATCGTAATTTTAATCATGTTAACCAGAATTAAGCGTTGATAGCTTCAACAACTAGCTTAGTGTAAGGTTGACGATGACCTTGTTTCTTACGATTGTTCTTTTTCGCTTTGTATTTGAAAACGATGATTTTCTTAGCGCGACCTTGTTTTTCAACTTTCGCAGTAACTGTTGCACCTTCTACAACTGGGCTACCAACTTTAACGTTTTCGCCACCAACGAAAAGAACTTTGTCAAAAGTAACAGTTTCACCAGCTTCAACATCTAATTTTTCAATGTAGATTGCTTGACCAGCTTCAACTTTAATTTGTTTTCCACCTGTTTCGATAATTGCGTACATACTTGCACCTCCTCTTAATTACTAAGACTCGCCAAAAACGAGGTAGACATAAATGCCTTTAGGGAACCTGTCTTGTGCGGTTGTAGCATATAGCCGTTTAGGTGCTATAAACTATAACATAAAGATGTTATCATGAATCATTAACTATTGTCAACAAATGTTCTGCTAACTATTTTTTCCGTTCCATTATTTCTTTTTTACTTCCGAAACGAATTACCGCATACTTCTCTACATCTTCGTCTTTGAAATAAATTTCAAACGGAATATTTTTTTGTAATTCTTTTTGTAAAAATATTTTTTGCACCTTTTTCGAAGCACCAATCAATACAGCTTCATCCTCTATATTACCATAAGTAATAAGTTCTCTCTCTAACTCGTACGCAATTGTTGCATTAGATATAACGTAACCTGTCGCTTTACAAGGCGCACACTCTTCTAATAATACGTCACGTAACGAATGTTTCTTGCGCTTACGCGTCATTTCTAAAATTCCTAACTCAGTAAACCCAAGCACTCTCGTATATGTACGATCATCTTGTAAAGCTAACATTAAACTCTCTCTTACCTTCTCTTTATCTTCCCGTCTTTTCATATTAATAAAATCGATTAATATCATGCCGCCAATATCACGAAGTCTCAATTGACGAGCGATCTCTTCAGCAGCCATTTCATTTGTACGAAGTACTGTATCTTGTAAATTTTGTTTTCCAGTAAACTTACCCGTATTCACATCAATTACAGTCATCGTCTCCATTTGTTCCACAATTAGATAAGCACCATTTGGTAGCCAAACAATTTTTTGAAGTGCTTTCTCGATTTCACGTTCTATTCCAAAATGGTTAAACATCGAAGATTTTTCATTATAAAAGGATACTCTTTCTTTCCCTACTTTTTCTTCTAATTCTCTTACTACACTTCTCGTATCTACAACTACTTTTTCAATCGTTTCAATTGGGTTCTCCTGAAATACACGATCTAAAAACGTCGCTGGTCGATGAAGTAGTAACGGTGCCTTCCCTTGGTTTTCTTTTCTTGTTAATTCTTCATATAGTTGTTGCAGTCGCTGCATTTCAGCTTGTATTTCATCGATTGTCCCTTTTTCAGAAGCAGAACGGAATATATATCCTCCTGTCCCTTCCACTTCAATATGAAGTAACTCTTGTCTTCTCTTGTTATTTTTTATTTTCCGAGAAACAGCACGCATTTCATCATACGGCATATACACGACATATTTCCCAGTAATTTCTATCTTCGCCGTTAATTTTGGCCCTTTCGTATCAATTGCCTCTTTCACAACTTGTACAAGTATCGCCTGCCCTTCATGTATGCGATATGAAGATGGTACATCATCGTATGAAAGGTATGCATGTTTTTCTAATCCGATATTTACAAAGGCTGCGTTCATTCCAGCAATTGTTCTTACGATACGTCCAACATAAATATGTCCGACAATTTCCTGCTCTTCATTACGTTTCCATAATAGTTCGACAACTTTTTGCTTCTCTTCTATCGCAACACGCTTTTCCGAACCAGTGTAGTTAATATATAACGTCTTCAAAATTCTTTCCTCACTTTTCACTTCTTTTCCTTACAATATAAAAGGTTAGTGTCGTCGTCAACACTAACCAATTAATTCTTCAACAGATGAGGTTGTTCTTTTTTCAGCAAAATACGCATACAGCAACTCATTTTCATCCAATGTGTAGTGCTCTTTATATTTTCCATGGACGATAATAGAGTGCTTATATCCTCTGCGAAATTTTGTGAAAATCGTATATAAACGATCTTCTGTTTTCACCTCAATAGGTGCAATCTTTTCAATATCTCTTTTATTCCCATAATAACGTTCTAATAAAAAGCGCATAAATGCGTACCTTCTTTGTTTCCATTCTTGATATAAAGAAATCGCTAGAAAAACGAGTAGTACCCACATCATAATGTTATTACTATTCCAAAGTAACTGCCATCCTAATATTACACTAAAAAAAACACATGACAATTTCATCATCTTTTCATGTGCTTGTAAATAAGGAAAACGATATGATAATACATTAAATAATACTTTCCCACCATCAAGTGGCCAAATAGGCAATAAATTAAAACCTAAAATGACGACATTATTCCACACAAAGAAATGATACAAATCATTAGTTACCCAGCCCGCTTGATACAAAATATAAGCAACCGCAATCATCCATACATGCTGAATTGGCCCAGCTATAACGACAATTAATTCTTCTTTTAATGATTTGTTCCCATGTTCTTCAAGCTCAGCTACGCCACCAAATGGCAAAAGCTGAATTTGTTTAATACGCCAATTATAATATGCCGCTGCAAAAGCATGCCCAAGTTCATGAACTAGAACGATACAAAATAATAATATTAACTCTTTAAAACGTGCCGTGAAAATGCCAATAACGATAATAACCCAAAACAATGGATGTACTGTAATTTTCGTTAAAACATCTCTATATTTAATCAAATGAAATCACCTGAATGGGATCAATAAATTTTTCATTCTTTTTTATCGCAAAGTAAAATTTACCGTTTTTATTATTTTCGTCACTATTCACCGTTCCGATTTTCTGTTTTTTTGAAACGTAATCATATAACTTCACTGACATATCACTTAAATTTCCATACCACGATTCTGTACCGTCGGCATGTTGAATTTGAACTGTATTTCCAAGATCCTCTTTCTTACCTGCAAAAATAACTACACCTTCATTTACTGACTCCACCGTTGCATTTGTAGCTGTTTGAACAAATACACCTTGGCCGTTTTTTTGAAATCCTTGCATCACCTTTCCAGAAGCAGGAATTGCATAATCTTTTTGCTGAATAGCCCCTTCTTTTTTCTCATTTGGAGAATAGAACACAAGAGGTTTTCCAAACTGCTTTTCATACCATTTCGATATAGTAGCAAATTGAAACTCTTCTTTCATAACTTTTTCTGTAACAGCTCTAGTACCATCAAAGGAAGGAGGAGCATTTTTAAATAAAATAGCGATTGAAAGAACTAATATTGCTGATAGCAAAACTTTGAAGAAAAAGACTTCTTTTCGAAATAGGGGATGAATTTCCTTTTCCCCTTCTTCAATAAATACCGTTTCGCTGTCAAAATCACTTCCAGCAAAATACTGCTCTTCCTCCATCCTTTCTTGCTCTGCTTTCCTTTTCGCAATCCGCTTTTTAATTTCTTCTACACGTCTATTCTTCATACTGTCTCCTTTCTTTAGTTAGCCTTATTCAAATAGAAACAGTTATATACAGTTTGTACATATGTATGAGCTACGGAAGAAAGATATTCATGCGAAGAAAAAAGAAAGCACTCCGCATATATGCGAAGTGCTTTTAACGGATTCCAAAGAAGTTTTTCATCTTTGTAAATACCGATACTTTTTCTTGTTCAAATGCTTGTAATGGTACATTCTCACCTAATAAACGTCTTGCAATATTACGATAAGCTAGCGCTGCTTTCCCACTAGGTTGCAGTGCTACAGGTTCACCTGTATTCGTAGCACGAATAACTTCATCATCATCCTCGACAACTCCAAGAAGCTCGATTGACAGTGTACGTACGATTTCATCTACATCTAACATATCTTGTTCATGAAGCATATGACTACGCACACGGTTAATAACAAGTTTCGGTGGTTCAATATCCTCTTTCTCTAAAAGCCCGATAATACGATCCGCATCACGCATTGAGGATACTTCTGGCGTTGTTACAACGATTGCTTTATCCGCACCCGCTACTGCATTTTTAAATCCCTGCTCAATCCCGGCAGGACAATCAATTAATATGTAATCATAATCTTGACGTAATACTTGTATTAATTCATCCATTTGTTCAGGTGTTACCGCCGATTTATCACTCGTTTGTGCTGCAGGTAATAAATATAGATCATCAAAACGCTTATCTTTAATAAGAGCCTGAGGTAAACGACAACGCCCTTCAACGACATCAACAAGATCAAATACAATACGATTTTCCAGCCCCATTACTACGTCTAAATTACGTAAACCGATATCTGTGTCAATTAAGCATACTTTCTTTCCAGATAACGCTAAGGCTGTACCAATGTTCGCAGACGTTGTAGTTTTACCTACTCCGCCTTTTCCAGATGTAATTACTATTGCCTCTCCCACAGCTATACAATTCCCCTTTCTAACTTTGTTAAATTAGGTCTAAGATGAGTGAGAAGTTGCAGGCGATCGACAACAATGTGATTGTTCTCATTAATATACGCACATTCCGCCGCCTCAGCTCCGTCTTCTTTCTCTTCCGGAGCCCGCATTGCCACATCACTAATTCGGAGTTGCATAGGGTTCATAATAGATGCAGCAATAACAGCTTCTGAATCTCCATTATACCCAGCATGTGCAATCCCTCTTAATGATCCCACAACAAAAATATTCCCCCCAGCGATAACCGTTCCGCCTGGATTAACATCCCCAATTAATAATAAATTTCCTTTTACATGTAACACTTGTCCAGAGCGAACAATTTTAGAAATAGGGACAATTTCTGTTTCTTCTTTCCAAGCTATTGCTTCCGCTTTTGTTATAACATCACTTTCAATAGAATCCACAACAAGGTTCTTCTTATTGCGAATTAACGTACGAATCTCTTCTTGTTGAACTTCTGTTAAATAACGATTTCCTACTTTAACATGCACTTCAATTAAAGAGCGTCCGTCACCGTCATAGTAATGTGTAGAAAGCTTCTCGTCCAATTCTTTCAGTAATTCTGAGAATGAACAGCAATCATCTAAATGAAGCGTTATTCCATCTTTCGTCCCTTTTATCGTTACATTTTGTTGCTTTTTTTCTTCCACTAAAGTTCACCCCACCGATTCAATTCGACATAAAATTAGAAAATCCTTTTTTCTTTTTCTTCCATCGCTTTTGAAAGACGCACTAAATATCGTCTCAGTGGGAAACAAACTATTAATAAGAAAATTCCATTTAGCAATAAAGTAGCAAGGAGACGATCGGTGAAAAAGACATACGCCGACATATGAGTACGTCCTAACAAAGTTAAAAATCCATACACATAGTACTCTAATGCTGCAATACCAGCTAATACGATAGAAACAACAATAAATAAATTCAATTGTAATACCTTCATCGCACTATAAACTAAGTAAGCTAAAATTGGATAAGTAAATATATATATACCGACAAGCTCTGTGTATACGGTATCAAATAAAAAACCAAACAATAGTCCGTAGTAAATCCCTTGAATCGGACTATAGTACACTGTAATAAAACAGAGCACAATTATAAAGAAATGTGGTGCTGCTATACTGCCTTTCCAAAAAACTTCCGTTGGAACAACAGTAGAGAACATATTTTCAAATAAAAAAACAAAAAGGAGCAAAAGAGGAAGAGCTGCTCTTTTTAAAATCTTCATCATCTCTTCTTCCCCTCCTATTCTAACGGCGCTGCAGGCGTAGCGCGTTTGGCAACCGTTATATGCTCTACGTCATTTAAATCAGCAGCAGGTTTTACATAAGCTGTTTTTGTTAAACCGTATGGATCTGGCTGAACATCAACGATTGTTCCAATTACAAGACCTTTCGGGAAAATATCACCAAGTCCAGATGTTACAACTAGTTGATCTTTTGCTACTGGTGCATCAGAGCCAATCTTTGTGAAAAGAAGTAATTGTTTCTCTTTATCATAACCTTCAATCAATCCAAAGATTTTTTCTTGTCCTTGTACAATAGCAGAAACACGGTTTGTTCGGCTCATAGAACTTAACAACTCTACTGACGATGTAAACTGCGATACACTTTTCACTCGTCCAACTAAACCTTTTGAAGTGATTACAGCCATATCTTTTTTAATTCCTTGCTGTGCCCCTTTATCAATTCCAATTAAATCGTACCATTTATCTGGATTACGAGAAACAACAGTAGCTGGAATTTCAGTATAATCGCTATTCAACTCTTTTTTACCAGTTAACTCTTGTAATTTCTTTTTATCATCTTCTAATTGCTTTACTTTTCCTGATAGATCTGCATAATTATCTAATTTTGCTTTTAATTCTTTATTCTCTTCATACGTGCGCTTTACATCTTCTACGTTTTCGAAGAATCCGGCAACATAATTCGCTGGCTTTTGGAATACACGTTCTACAACACCGACAGTATCTTTAACAAACTGCTCTGGCCATGTTAAACTGTTCCGTTCTTTCAATGAGATTCCAATCAATGCCACGAGAAGAATAATACTAACTAACAAAACAATTAATCTTTTGTTTAAGAAAAACTGTGGCACGTTCACACCCTCTTAATTTCAGTGATTTTTATTTTGCAATATTATCGAGCAGCAGTTTTGAAAAGATCGATATTGTCTAATGCTTTACCCGTTCCAATTGCTACGCAATCTAATGGGTCCTCTGCAACAAGAACTGGCATATTTGTTTCTTCACTAATAACTTTATCTAAGTTACGAAGCAATGCTCCACCACCTGTTAATACAATACCACGGTCCATAATATCTGCCGCTAATTCAGGTGGAGTTTTCTCTAACGTATTTTTAACTGACTCTACAATCGCATCTACTGTATCTTTTAATGCATCTGCAATTTCTTCTGGTTGAATTAGTACTGTTTTTGGTAAACCACTTACTAAATCACGACCGCGAATTTCCATCGGCTCAATACCTTCTGGCTCGCCTGCAGAACCGATTTCTAATTTTAATGCTTCTGCAGTTCTTTCACCGATCATTAAGTTATAGCTTTTCTTAATGTACTGAATGATTGAATCATCCATATCATCACCAGCAACACGAACTGATTGACTTGTTACAATACCACCTAAAGAAATAATTGCAACTTCTGTTGTACCACCACCGATATCAACAACCATACTACCAGTTGGCTCCCAAACAGGTAAGTTCGCACCAATAGCTGCTGCAAATGGCTCTTCAATTGGATATGCATCACGAGCACCTGCTTGACGAGTCGCATCGATTACTGCACGTCTTTCTACAGCTGTAATACCAGATGGTACACATACCATTACATATGGTTTACGTGAGAAGAATCCATTTGATTTTTGAGCTTGTTGAATATAATATTTCATCATTGTTGCTGTTGTTTCGTAATCAGCAATTACACCGTCTTTCATAGGACGAAGTGCCACTACGTTTCCTGGTGTACGACCAATCATTTGTTTTGCATCGCTACCTACCGCAACGATTTGTTTCGTATCAGTTTGTAATGCTACTACTGAAGGTTCACGTAAAACTACACCTTTTCCTTTCACATATACAAGCGTGTTCGCTGTTCCTAAATCTATTCCAAGATCGCGAGTAAATCCACCAAATCCAAACATATCATCTATCTTCCCTTCTTATTTTCACGGACTCATTTTTCTTACTTTATATTTATAAAAACAGTACGTTTTTTATATTTGTATCCTTTTTGTAGATAATTTTCTACAAAAAACTCATAAATCACATTATAAAACAAAATAAGTAAAAAGAATAGTCTTAAATATGACCTTTTTCCTTTAAACTCACGAATTTATGGTCACCTATTATGATATGATCAAGCACTTCAATTCCGATAATTCGGCCACATTCTACTAATCGTTTTGTAACTTCAATATCTTCACGGCTCGGCGCCGGATCTCCTGAGGGATGGTTATGAAGACATATAATAGAGGCTGCTGCACGACGGAACGCTTCTTTAAAAACTTCCCTCGGGTGCACAATCGACGTATTTAAACTTCCAATAAAAATCGTTTGCCTATGTATAACTTGATTTTTCGTATTCAAATATAAACAAACAAAATGCTCCTGCTGCAAAAAACGCATTTCTTCCATCATATAGCTCGCACAATCTTCTGGACTTCGAATACTATATCTATTTTGATATTCTAAACGTACCATTCTTCTACCTAATTCGAAAGCAGCCACAAGCTGAGACGCCTTTACAATCCCAACACCATGAATGCTCATCATCTCTTCTAACGTTGCATCTTTCAACATTCGTAAGCCATCAAAATGATGTAAAATTTTGTCTGATAACATTAAAACCGTCTCTTCTTTAGAACCCGTTCTGAGTAAAACTGCAAGTAGTTCTCGATTCGATAAACTTCCAGCTCCTTCTAACAATAAACGCTCCCGTGGCTGTTCTTCTCTCACAACATCACGAATACCGTTCATCTCTCCACCCCTTTTTTACGATTTCTCCCAAAGAAAACCCCATGCAATTTTACGCATGGGTTACATCGCTATCAAACTGCTTTAATTCACGGACAAGACGCGCAATTGGCAACCCAACTACACTGTAGTAGTCCCCTTGAATATGCTGAACAAAAATAGACCCTTTACCTTGAATCCCATAGCTTCCTGCTTTATCAAGTGGTTCCTTCGATGCAACGTATACGTCAATTTCCTCTTCTGTTAATTCCCAAAATGTTACTTCTGTACGCTCATAAAAAGTTGCCGTTTTCTCTTTTGATATAATGGCAACACCTGTGTATACTTCATGTGTTTTCCCCGATAATAATCGTAACATTTCTTTCGCCTCAGCCTCATTAGACGGCTTTCCAAGAATACGCGAATCATATGTAACAATTGTATCTGCACCTATTACAACGTGATCACTATGATTTTCCGCCACAGCAGATGCTTTTTGCAAAGCAAGCGACATAACAATATCAGAAGGTGATGAATATGCACCAATCGTCTCTTCTACTTCACTAACAACAATTTCAAATGGCACATCAGCTAATTCAAGTAATTCCTTCCTCCGGGGTGATCCTGAAGCTAAAATAATTTTTCTCATATTTTCTCCTTCCTTTCTCATATGCAGCAGAACAATTCAAATCAATCGTATCAAAGGAATAGTTTCCCCACAAATTATAGAAATATCATTTTCTCTAAATAAAATAATGATTCTTTTTAAATGCGATTATATTCTGCCATAAAGAAAGCACTTTGCTCTAAATTCAAAAGAAAAGAAAGAAGTATACACACTTCTTTCTCCTTCATCTCATTATCTTATTATTTTCCTTTTTGTGAAACCATTTTTTCGTACGAAAGTAATCCATCCATAATAACTTGATTTAATTTAGCTACAGATTCCTTATCGCTCTTTCCTTCCTTAATCGTTTGCATAGCCACAGATGTATACGTATAAAGCTTCTTCGCATCTTCACGCTTCATACTCTTCCCTTCCTTTTCAATGGCTTGCCATTCTTTTTCAATCGCCTCTACATCTTTTGAATCACTCTTTCCACTAGTTTGTACGGTGGACACATATTTTGTTAAATGAGTATATAATGGCTGCACTTTCGCTAAAAATCCACCTACTTCTTTATCATTTTTGAGTAATGCTTTATCTGTAATATCCCAATTCTTTTTCAAAACTGAAACGCCATCTTGCTTATACTGATCTATTAATTGATTAACTACCTGTTCATCACTCGCAACTCCAACAACTAGCGCATACTTATCACCACTTGGTTTCAAAGCAGCAATACCTCCATTACTTTTCCACTCTTCAAGAGCGGCCTGTCCCTTTTCTTCAGAAGAATAAAGCCCTCCCTGAACAAAAAATAATTTCATTGGTTCTAATGAAGCCCCTTGCGCTTTTGGTTTTTCCTCTTTTGGTTCTGTCGTTCCGCCCACCTTTTTTTCCTCATTCCCCATCTGCTTCGAAGTTGTTGCCGTACTTTCTCCTGCTGTCCCTTGTCCCGTTAGCAAATGAAGCATCCCCATTCCAAATGCCGTACCAATAATAATTGCAGTTGCAACTATTACGATTAGTGTATTACTCCATTTCTTTCGGTATTTTCCCATATGCGCTGACTTCACTTTTTGAAACGGCACGACATTTTGCGGTCTTTCACTTTCTACTACCATCCATTCAAACTCATCTTTCTTCTTTTCCTCATACTTCGCTTCTGTTCCATTTACTTTCACCGAGATTGTTCGTGATTGCTTGTCCATACACTCACACCTCACCTCTTATCGTTGTCCGCATCATATCATATTCATTTCACAAAAAAACGAGATATTTGTCAGAGGAATTCGCCAAATTACCCTATATAATTATCTTATATGTATGCATTTGACTTCATTTGTAGAACAAAAAACTAGATAGCAAATACTATCTAGTTTTTCTTGCGAATATATTTTCGAACTTCAGAAATGAAATATAGAGAACCTGTTATGATGAAGACATCATTTTCTCCTATCATTTCAATCTTCGTATCAATTGCCTCTTTCCAATCTTCAAAAATTAATTTTGATTCTTTTTGTGAATACGATGCAAGTTTGTCAGCAGAAATAGCACGATCAAAAGCAAATGTCGTAAATATTATTTCATCAGCAATTTCTTCTAATTGTCCTACCATGTTATGCAACTGTTTGTCTCCAAGAGCAGTAAATAAAATTATTACATTTTTATCTTTGTAATGTGCCTCTACCGTTTTCACAAGACTTTCAATACCTTCTGGATTATGAGCACCGTCTATTATAATATCTGGATTACTTTGTAACTTTTCAAATCGACCAATCCAGTACGCTTCTTGTAATCCAACCTTCATTTCCTCTTCATTAATTAAAAATGATAAATATGTTTTCAAATACATAATCGCCATAAGCGCTAGTGAAGCATTCCCTACTTGATGACTCCCTTTCATTGAAATCCGAACATCTTCAAACGAGGCAAATGGACAAGAAAAATCAAAATGTTCCCCATCTTCATTAGAATGTTTATGTAATGATGTAAACTGTTTGCCAAGTTCATATACGTTTGCATGATTTTCCTTCGCAACTCTTTGAATTACTTGCAATGCTTCTTCATCTTGCACACCAGTAATAACCGGCACACCAGACTTAATAATCCCTGCTTTTTCATATGCAATTTCTCCTAGTGTATTTCCTAAAATATGCATATGATCGTGACCGATATTCGTAATAATCGTGAGAACAGGATGAATAACATTTGTAGAATCAAATCTTCCCCCAAGTCCCGTTTCAAATAAAACAACATCACAGAAATTAACTTTACCGAAATAACAAATTGCCATTACTGTAATAATTTCAAACTCTGTCGCTTCCCCTAAGTCCGTCTCATCTAATTTTTCAACGACTGGCTTTACCATATTTACAAGTTCTGCAATCTCTTCATCTGCAATTGGTGTTCCGTTTACACTTATACGTTCATTAAATGTTTCTATATAAGGAGATGTAAACGTTCCTACCTTATATTTTGCACCTTCTAACATGTAGCGCATATATGTTAAAGTTGAACCTTTTCCATTTGTGCCAGCAAGATGAACACATTTTATGTGACGCTCTGGATTTCCGAGCTCTTCTAGCATCCATCTCATTCTTTCTAATCCTGGTTTAATACCAAACTTCAATCGGCTATGAATCCATCCTATCGCTTCTTCGTATGTATGTATCACGTATGTTATTCCCCTTTCAAAAGACAACCTTCATAATTCTATTATACGCAAAGAAAAGAGACTCACCAATATAGTGAGTCTCTGAAAAACATTTTTATTTCTCTAGGTCAGCTAGACGTTGACGAACCGCTTCACGTTTTTCTAGATAATCTTGCTCTTTCGCACGCTCTCCGTCAATAACTGCTGCAGGAGCTTTCGCTACGAATCCTTGGTTTGAAAGTTTCTTCTGTACACGTTCTACTTCTTTATCGAATTTCTCAAGTTCTTTTTCAAGACGAGCTTTCTCTTCATCAAGATTGATAAGATCAGCTAACGGTAAGAATAACTCTGCACCTGATACGATTGCAGTCATCGCTTTTTCTGGCGCTTGTAAATCAGTTTTAATTGTTAATTCACTTGGATTACAGAAACGCTCAATGTAAGAGCTGTTTTTCGTAAGTTGAGCTAGTACCGCCTCGTCTTTTGCTTTAATTTGCATTTGAACTTTTTTACTCATTGGCGTATTTACTTCTGCACGGATGTTACGAACAGAGCGAATGATATCAACTAGAAGGTGCATTTCTGCTGCCGCCTCTTTATCTTGTAAATCTTCGCGAACTGTTGGCCATGCAGCTACTGTAATAGACTCACCTTCATGTGGTAAGTGTTGCCAAATTTTCTCTGTTACGAATGGCATGAATGGGTGTAATAGACGCATTGTTTGATCTAGTACATAAGCTAAAATAGAACGCGTTGTTTTCTTAGCCGCTTCATCTTCACCGTATAGTGGAAGCTTCGCCATTTCGATGTACCAGTCACAGAAATCATCCCAGATGAAGTTGTATAATGAACGACCAGCTTCACCGAACTCATATTTATCCATGTTACGTGTTACACTTTCGATTGTTTCGTTTAAGCGAGTTAAAATCCACTTATCTGCAACTGATTTTTCACCAGTTAAATCGATTTCTTCATACTTCATATCATCCATGTTCATTAATACGAAACGTGATGCGTTCCAAATTTTATTAATGAAGTTCCAAGTAGATTCTACTTTCTCCATGCTGAAGCGTAAATCTTGACCTGGTGCACTTCCTGTTGATAGGAAGTAACGCATTGCATCTGCACCGTACTTCTCGATAACATCCATCGGGTCGATACCGTTACCAAGAGATTTACTCATTTTACGTCCTTGCTCATCACGAACTAAACCGTGAATTAATACATCTTTAAATGGACGCTCTCCCGTAAACTCTAAACCTTGGAAAATCATACGAGATACCCAGAAGAAGATAATGTCATAACCAGTTACTAGTGCATCTGTTGAATAGTAACGTTTAAAGTCTGCTGCATCTTCGTTTGGCCAACCAAGTGTTGAGAATGGCCATAAAGCTGAACTGAACCATGTATCAAGTACGTCATTATCTTGATTCCAGTTTTCAATATCTGCTGGCGCTTCTGTACCTACGTATACTTCACCAGTTTCTTTATGATACCAAGCTGGAATGCGGTGTCCCCACCATAATTGACGAGAAATACACCAGTCATGAATGTTTTCCATCCAGCGTAAGTATGTGTTTTCAAAACGCTCTGGTACGAACGTTACTTTTTCTTCTTCTTTTTGTTGAAGTTCTACCGCTTTTTCTGCAAGTGGAGCCATTTTTACGAACCATTGTGTTGATAAGTAAGGCTCAACAACTGCACCGCTACGCTCACTATGACCTACTGAGTGCATATGAGGCTCGATTTCTACTAATACGCCAGCTTCTTGTAAGTCTTTTACTAACTCTTTACGGCATTCGAAACGATCCATACCGTTGTACTTACCAGCTTTTTCGTTCATCGTTCCATCTTCGTTCATTACTAAAATACGTGGTAAATCATGACGGTTACCTACTTCAAAGTCATTCGGGTCATGAGCTGGTGTAATTTTTACAACGCCTGTTCCGAAGTCTTTTTCTACGTATTCATCAGCAATAATCGGAATCTCACGGCCTACGATTGGAAGTGTAACTGTTTTTCCGATTAAATGTTTGTAACGATCATCTTCTGGGTGTACTGCTACTGCTGTATCACCAAGCATCGTTTCTGGACGAGTTGTTGCAAGACGAATGTGACCAGAACCATCTGTTAACGGATAGTTCATATGGTAGAACGCACCTTGAACTTCTTTATGAATTACTTCAATATCAGAAAGAGCCGTGCGTGTTGCTGGGTCCCAGTTGATAATATATTCACCGCGGTAAATTAAGCCTTTTTCGTATAATTGAACGAATACTTTATTAACCGCATCGGATAAACCTTCATCTAATGTGAAACGTTCGCGAGAATAGTCTAGTCCTAAACCAACTTTCCCCCATTGTTGACGAATGTGAGAAGCGTACTCTTCTTTCCATTCCCAAGCTTTTTCAAGGAACTTCTCACGGCCAAGATCGTAACGTGAAATACCTTCTTCACGAAGTTTTCCTTCTACTTTCGCTTGTGTTGCGATACCAGCATGGTCCATTCCTGGAAGCCATAATACATCGTAACCTTGCATACGCTTTGTACGAGTTAAAATATCTTGAAGCGTCGTATCCCAAGCATGACCTAAGTGCAACTTACCAGTTACGTTTGGCGGTGGGATTACGATTGTATAAGGTTGTTTCTTTTCATCTCCTGTTACTTCGAAATATTTGCCTTCAAGCCACCATTGATAAAGGCCTTCTTCAACGGACATATGATCATATTTAGTTGGTAAATTCTTTTCCGTGTTTGACATTATTTTCCCTCCTTAAAATAAAAAATGTCCCTCATCCAAAAAAGGACGAGGGACATCGCGGTACCACCTTTATTTACAAACAAATTCAGAATTTGCTTATACTCTTAATTTGATAACGGACAAATCCGTCTTTTCCTAATGAGAATCATTCCGTTCAGAAAAGATGCTCCAGGGCTACCTTCTAACATAACTATCTAGAGAATCTCTCAGCTAATGATTCCCCTCTCTGAAGACGTTTCATGTTATACTCTTCCCCTTCAATGCATTTATATGATTGTTAATTATTATATACAATAGTGTAAAAAACGAAACCTTATTCGTCAAGATAAATTTGAGACTACGACTTTTATCTCACAAAAAAAGACAAGCAGAGCACTCCCTACTTATCTTCTTTATCCGTTCCCTTGCTGGGCAGCTTGTAATTGTGAAAGGAAATATTCTGTATTACTAACGAGCCAATGCGATTGTTGCAGGCTTTTCACTCCGCGAAGCTCATTTTCTTCATTACGACTCTGTCTTCTTTTCGTATAAGACTCAATTTGCCGAATAAAATGCGATGGGTACGTCATATACGCAAACATAAGAAGTTGCTCCTCTTTCGTAAACGGAAAATTTTTTTGATACATTTGATACCATTCAAAGCGGTCACTCCGTGCAATTGGATATGTGTTCAAAGATCTTGAATAAAAGCTAACGATATCTTGTACGGGTGTGGCAAACTGTGATTTTTCTAAACTAATAAAATAACCGTTTCGTTCATAATCAAATAAAAAATGGTTAAGCGATACATTTCCGTGAACGAAGGTAATACGTGTTTTTTCCTTTTCTTTCATTGCATCATGCCATTCATTTAATTGCTTCGTTGCGAACTCACGTGCTCTCATAACATGGTGATAATACGTACAATATTGTAATTCAAATGGAGACATATACCACTTCGCTTCAGATTCTACAAGAAACTCTTCTAACATCTCACCATCATTTTCCCAGCGATCCGATATATTCGTATAATGCTTTTCTAAATCTTCTTCTGTATAAGTCTCCTCTTTCACCGTTTTTTGATGCAACATTCCAAGTGTCTGGAACATTTTATGATATTGATCATTATCCTCGCCGTTTCCTTCTACACGTTCTAACCAAGGCATTAAATAATAACTATACGTCCCATCACTTAAAATATAGTTCCCGTCCGTCGCATGATATATAGGTACATAATTCGAAAAACCTTTCTCCTTCAAGTATTGAATGTGATGCAAAAAGTTATTCCGCTCTAATTTTCTATCTTGTATTCTCTTTAACGCATACGGACCTTGATTCGTATAAATTTTCATTACACTTCCGTGCTCTTCCATATGCTGAGTGTCCAATCTATATTGCTTCACAATGGGTTCATAGCGATTTCGTAATTCAATATCCATACGAATAACCCTTTCTTATTCAAAACATAGCTTCTAGGAAAAGAAAAGAGGTGAGTGAAAAAAACTCACTCACTTATTTCACCTTTGCTTTTGAAACAGGAATATATATAATTTGCCCTGTAGTTAAATATATATCTTCTGTTTGATTTACACGGTATAGGTTTTGTACAGACGTTTCATAACGTTCTGCAACTGATTCAATTGTATCTCCTTCTTGTACGAAATACATTCTTAACTTCGTAAATTCTTCTTCTGGTTCTTTCGTAAATATTTTCGTTAAATAAAGTGCGTTTTCATCTCGCTGCGAGTAAGCTTCTTCCTCTTGCGCTTCCTGCTTTTTCGCTTTCTCTTTCTTAAAATCTTTTCTTCCGAACAATTCAAACTGTGGCGCTTTTTCTTGCTCCTCTTCACGCACCACATTCTCAAACTCTTCGACTTCGACTTCCTCTTCCTCTATTTCCTGCTCTTTTCTTTCTTCTAGCTGGAACGGTTCAAATGCGTAATCTTCCCATCCATCTGATTCTTTATAAGCTGATACTTCTTCAAGCTGCGCTGGTCTACTTTCTTCTTCTTCAGCTTGAGTATCCTCTTCTAACTCAGCATATCCCTCTTCTTCCTCTTCTTCCTCAATTCTTTCCTCATCACATAAACCCGAAATGGATATATCCGCTAATAGTTGTAAGCAACCATGTTCCTTTAACTCATAATCAAATTCCTCGATTGATACATATAACTCTTCAATTACTTTCACTCGATTTCTTGGAATTGATATTTCGAGTGGAAAGGAATGGACAAGCTCATTAACCCCGTCTTCCCTTGTTTCTACATAATCAATTGCCTTTGCTGGTGATAGTTCCCTTAATGAATAAGCTGAATCATCTTGCCTTGCAACGTACTCTCCCGTTAAATCTAATTGCCCTCTCACGATAACTTCATGATCGAGTTCTTCTATCTCAACGTCTGGATCTAACGAAATTGACAAAAGTTCTTCGACTTCCTGTCCTTTTTGGAACCAAACAGATTCTTTTAACGAAAATCGTAATGAATGATCTGTTGCCACTTCTTTTCCCCCTCCCAAACTATATGTCATTACAGATTTATGTTTCTGAAGACCACTTTATGAATAAAAAAAATCGCTCCCCTTATGGAGAGCGATTTTCTCTAAGAAATTATGCTTTTAATTTTGACATTGCAATTTCAGCCGCCGCAATTGTCGCTTCAATATCTGCATCACTATGTGCTGTCGATAAGAATAAACCTTCAAATTGAGAAGGTGGTAAAAATACACCTTGTTCTACCATTTCACGATAGTAAGCTGCAAAGAATTCTAAATTCGAAGATTTTGCTGCATCGTAATTGATTACAGGCTCATCTGTAAAGAAAATACCAATCATAGAGCCTGCGCGGTTAATATGATGAGGAATGCCATGTTTTTCAGCCGCTTTACGTAATCCAGCCTCTAACATTTCTGCTTTACGCTCAAATTCCACGTACGATTCTGGTGTTAACTGTACTAACGTTTCATAACCTGCTGCCATTGCAAGTGGATTACCTGATAATGTACCCGCTTGGTAAATCGGCCCGCTTGGCGCAACCTGACGCATAATTTCTGCTTTACCACCGTATGCTCCTACCGGTAAACCCCCACCGATTACTTTACCTAAACAAGTTAAATCAGGTGTTACGCCGTAGTAACCTTGTCCACAGTTGTAAGCAACGCGGAATCCTGTCATTACTTCATCAAAAATAAGCAGTGAACCGTTTTGCTCTGTCACTTCACGAAGTCCTTCTAAAAATCCTGGTTGCGGAGGAACAACCCCCATATTCCCTGCCACTGGTTCTACAATTACACAAGCGATGTCATCACCGAATTGTTCGAAAGCATATTTTACACTTTCTAAATCGTTATACGCTACTGTAATCGTATTTTTCGCTACACCTTCTGGTACACCAGGGCTATCTGGTAAACCTAACGTCGCTACACCCGAACCTGCTTTAATTAATAAAGAATCACCATGACCGTGATAACAACCAATGAATTTCAAAATTTTGTTACGCCCTGTATAGCCACGTGCTAAACGTAGCGCACTCATTGTCGCCTCTGTTCCAGAGTTAACCATACGTACAATCTCAATCGATGGCACGCGCTCAATAACAAGTTTTGCTAGTTTATTTTCAATTTCTGTTGGTGCACCAAAGCTTGTTCCTTTTTCAGCAACAGCTTTTAAAGCCTCAACAACACGATCGTTCGCATGACCATGAATTAAAGGTCCCCACGATAATACGTAATCGATGTATTCATTACCATCGATATCATATACTTTAGAGCCTTTTCCACGCTCCATAAACAATGGATTCATACCAACAGACTTAAAAGCACGAACAGGGCTATTTACGCCCCCAGGCATTAAATCTTGTGCCTCTTCAAACGCCGCAATCGATTTATCAAACTTTTTCATTATTTAGCGCCCCCTTCTTGTAACCATCTTGCTGCATCTTTTGCATGATACGTAATAATTAAGTCTGCTCCTGCGCGCTTCATGCTTATTAATTTCTCTAATACAACTTCTTTTTCGTTAATCCAGCCATTTTGTGCTGCTGCTTTAATCATAGAATATTCACCACTTACATTGTAAGCTACGACTGGTAAGTTAAAGTTATTTTTCACATCACGAACAATATCTAAGTAAGAAAGAGCTGGTTTTACAATTAAGAAGTCGGCCCCTTCCATTACATCTGATTCTGCTTCACGGAATGCTTCCATACGATTTGCTGGGTCCATTTGATATGTTTTACGATCACCAAACTGCGGTGCACCATGTGCTGCATCACGGAACGGTCCGTAAAATGCTGATGAATATTTCACAGCGTACGACATAACTGGTACGTGTGAAAAACCATTTTCATCTAACGCGTGACGAATTGCCGTTACAAATCCATCCATCATATTAGATGGAGCAATAATGTCTGCTCCTGCTTTCGCTTGGCTTACAGCTGTTTTTGCAAGAACTGCAAGAGACTCATCATTTAAAATAACGCCATCTTCAATAACACCGCAATGACCATGGCTTGTGAATTGGCATAAACATGTATCTGCAACTACTACTAGCTCAGGGAACTCATCTTTAATTTGTTTAATTGCAAGCTGTACAATTCCATGCTCACAATATGCTGATGATCCAACTTCATCCTTTTCAGCAGGTAAACCAAATACAATAACAGAACGAATACCTAAATCAACAACTTCTTGCATTTCAGCTTGCAATAAATCTAAAGAGATTTGATATACGCCTGGCATAGAAGGAACTTCATTACGAGTATTTTCTCCTTCTAATACAAAAATAGGGTAAATAAAATCTTCTGTATGTAAAAAAGTTTCACGCACAAGCGCACGCATGCCCCCGCTTTGTCTTAAACGACGATGACGATTAAATTGTAAAGAATTCATAGATTTCTATCCCCATTCTTTTATTTTGATTATGCATGTAAAGTAGATTCACAAATGCAGTGTATTAACGATTCTATTGTGTATTCTTCCGGTACGATAACATCTGAGAAATAGCTCCTTGCCTCTTTTGCTGTTATCGGTCCTATACAAGCAATTGTACATTTTTTTGTCCATTCTCTCCAGTTTGTACCCTCGAGTAAATGAACAAAACTATCAACAGTTGAAGGGCTCGTAAATGTAATAATATTTACTTTCCCTAATTTCAATGCAGTTATAAGCTCTTGCTTTTTCCCTACATTCGCTTTCGTACCGTATACGATTAGCTCATCTAGAAAAACACCAAAATCCCTTAACTTTACCGGGATTACATCTCTTGCTAAGTTCCCTTTCGGAAATAAAATGCGTTCGTTTCCACTTAACTCTTTTACAAACTCCTCTGCAAATGCCTCAGCGACAAATGACGATGGAATAAAATGAACTTCATAGCCTCTTTTTTCCAACTCTAATTTTGTTTTCACACCTACTGCAGCAATTTTAATAGCTAAAGGTATTTTCTTTCTCAAACCATCCAGAAAAAAAGTTACACCATTTTTACTCGTAAAAATAACCCAGTCATACGAATGTAGTTGCCTTGCTGCACGTTGAATTTGTTGCTGAGATGTGCCTTCCATACGCAAAAGCGGAATTTCCAATGGAATTCCGCTCCTTTCTTTCACCGCTACACTCATTTGTTTCGCTTGATGCTGGGCACGTGTAATCAATACTGTTTTGCCAGCGAGAGCATCCATATTTATTGTTGCTCCTTATTTGCAGCAAGGATGAGCTCTTTTGCTCCTTGTTTAATTAAACGGTCTGCAGCTTCTAATCCTACTTGCTCTGGATCAGTTCCTAATACTGTCTCTTTCAATAAAACAGAACCGTCCATAGAACCGACAAGCGCAGTTAATTCAATTGCATCATTTTCTTTAAGGGTTGCATATCCAGCGATTGGAACTTGGCATCCACCTTCAAGTTTATGAAGGAATACTCGCTCTGCTGCCACTGTTTTTTCTGTTACTGCATCATTAATATGTGATAACAACTCCAGTAAATCCTTATCGTCTTCACGACATTCAATCGCTAATGCACCTTGTCCTACGGCTGGTACACATAACGTTTCATCTAAATGTTCTGTAATAACTTCATCATCCCAGCCCATTCTCTGTAATCCAGCTGTCGCTAAAATAATTGCATCGTAATCTTCATCTTTCAACTTACGTAAGCGTGTATCGATGTTTCCACGAATCCACTTCACTTGTAAATCTGGTCTCGCAGCTAGTAGTTGTGCACTACGTCTCAAGCTACTCGTCCCTAATATCGCCCCTTCCGCTAAGTCTTTAAACGATTCTCCGTTTTTAGAAATAAAAGCATCACGAGGGTCAACACGCTTTGGTATACAACCAATCGTTAATCCTTCTGGCAGTACAGCCGGCATATCTTTCATACTATGTACAGCCATATCAATTTCTTTCGTCAGTAACGCGTGTTCAATTTCCTTTACAAATAAACCTTTTCCGCCTACTTTTGAAAGAGTAACGTCTAAAATAACATCACCTTTTGTAACGATTTCTTTCACTTCAAATTCATATGGTAAGCCGAGCGCTTTTAACTGATCGATAAACCAATTTGTTTGTGTTAATGCTAGTTTACTCTTTCGTGAACCTACAATAATTTTGCGCATAATTCTCTCTCCTCATTATAAATACCAAAAGTGGAAATTAGATAAACTGCTTAATAGAAAAATGTTAACTAGCATTACGAGAAATGCCCCGATATTCCACTGCACAATTTTCTTACCTTGCAACACATCTGCCGCTCGTAAATATAAGCCTGCACAATATGTAAATAGGACGACAAAAGACCCGATTACTTTCGTATCATACCAATGGAAATTATCCAACTTTGTATATCCCCATATGCATCCTAATATAATTGCTAATAAGAAAAACGGAACAGAAAATAAATTTAATCCGTAAGACATAGATTCAAGCTTCGGCAAATTTCCTAATCTTCTTAATCTCGCATTCCATTTTTTCTTTTTTAATAGCCGATATTGCAATAAATACATAATAGAAAAAATAAACGATACAGTAAACGTTGCATAAGAAATAATCGCCATACCGACATGCACGTATACAAGTTCTGACACTAATTGTTCTGCAAGTACTGGCGACATCTTTCCAAGCGGTGTAAAAATAGAAAAAGCGCTTACGCCAAATGCGACAACGTTTGTAAAAAAGACTAAAAAGTCAATTCGCATAAATCGATTAATGATTAATGACATCGTAATCAATAACCAAACATAAAAATAAATCCCTGATAATAAAGTTAAAACGGGATTCGTTTCTGAATCAGTAGCCCTAAGCAACATAAAAATAGACTGCAGAACCCATACAATCGAAAGTAACCAAAAAGCAAATCGATTCGCCTTTCGGTTACTTTGGAAATAATCTATAAAATATAAACTAATGCTACAAGCATATAAAATAATTGCAATATGATAAATAATACTGTTATTTAAAAAACTCATCCGATCATCCTTCCAAATTATAAAGATGGAACGGATGGTGTCCACGCTCTTTTATGTTCTACTTCTTCCGTATCTTCTGCGGTTTCTTCCGCTTCTAAATCAAAAATCTTCGCAAATAGAGCTAATTTTTCGTCAGCTCCCTCTTCAGCAGCTAGTTCTTTAGCTACTAAAATTGGGTCTTTTAACAATTGATTAATAATACTTTTCGTATGTTTACTAATTACTTTTTTCTCACGATCACTAAGGGTTGGTATTTTTCGCTCAAGACTTTCCATCGTGTCACTTTGAATTGCTAGCGCTTTATCACGAAGAGCAGATATTAACGGCACAACACCAAGCGTACTTAACCACGTTTTAAATAACACAATTTCCTCTTCAATCATAAATTGAATTTTCTCCGCTTCTTTCAAACGTTCAGCACGGTTTGCTTCCACTACACCTTGCAGATCATCGATATCATATAAGAAAGAGCCTTCTAGTTCATCAATTGCAGGATCAATATCACGTGGTACTGCAATGTCAACCATAAATAACGGACGACCAGAGCGCATTTTCTCTACTTTCGTCATCATCTCTTTCGTAATGACATATTCTGATGCACCAGTTGAACTTATTAAAATATCTGCTTCTAATAATGCACATTGCAATTCACTTAAAGGCTTTGCATGTCCCATATATTTCTCAGCCATCACTTCCGCTTTCGTAAGCGTCCTATTCATAACTGTTACTTTACGAGCTCCACTTCCGTATAAGTTTTGCAATGCAAGTTCACCCATCTTACCAGCACCAAGAATAAGTACATGACAATCTGTTAACTCGCCAAATATTTTCTTTCCAAGCTCAACAGCAGCATAACTAACAGACATCGCACTTCCACCAATTGTCGTTTCTGAGTGCGCACGTTTTGCTAATGTAACCACTTGCTTAAACAATTCATTAAAAATTGTACCTGTCGCTTTTACTTGTTGTGCTTCTAAAAAGCTATCTTTTATTTGACCTAAAATCTGTGTCTCTCCAACAACCATAGAATCTAAACCGCATGTTACGCGGAATAAATGATCTATTGCGCCATCTTGTTCAAAAATAGACAAGTATGGTGCGACTTCTTCTATTTCAAGCTGAAACCAATCAGCTAAAAACTTCTTAATGTAATACCGTCCCGTGTGTAATTGATCCACAACAGCGTAAATCTCAGTGCGATTACAAGTTGATACAATGACATTTTCTAGCACGCTCTTTTGATTTTGTAATGTAGTCATTGCTTGCTCTAGCTCTGCTGCCTGAAATGTGAGTTTCTCACGAAATTCTACAGGGGCTGTTCGATAATTTACACTAACAACAAGAATATGCACGCAGCATGTCCCCCTTCACCCGTTTTATCACTTTATCTACTATCATAATACAACTTTCCACTTATGAATCTGACAATCGTGTGAACAATCGATTGTTTTTATATATTCTCCGTATGTAGTACAGGAGATTCAGTAAATCTTATGAAATAACTTTCTACTTTATAATAATTATAAAATAATAACTCTATTTGTACGTTACCAAAAAAAGTCCTCATAATCAAGTGATGGAAACTATTCCATATTAATTATACCATCATCTTTTCTATCTTCTTTCATAACGAAGGAAAATATGTATGATTGTTCCAAAATATAGCACTCACTTTCTCAATACAATGTATTTGACATTGTATTTCTTTTTCGCTATATTAATTTTACAAAATTAAATTGTGCACAACCTAAAAAGAAAGGAGTTACTCATGAAAAAAGATTCTTTGCATCTAGATAAACAACTTTGTTTTTCTATTTACGCTTGTTCAAGAGAAGTTACCCGTTTTTACCGACCATATTTAGAAGAAATGGGCATTACGTACCCCCAGTACATTACTTTACTCGTACTATGGGAACAAGACGGACTAACAGTAAAAGAAATTGGAGAACGTCTATTTTTAGATTCTGGTACTTTAACACCTATGTTAAAACGGATGGAATCATTAAAACTTGTAAAACGTGTTCGTTCAAAGGAAGACGAGCGAAAAGTTTGTATCGAATTAACGGAACAAGGTAAAGATTTAAAAGAAAAGGCTTGTTCATTACCGACAACGATGGCTACAAATTTAGGAATTACAGAACAAGAATATCGTTCTTTATTAATCCAATTAAATAAATTAATTGAAACCATGAAAATAATTAATGATAGAAAAGGG
The DNA here is from genome assembly GCF_001043575.1 of Bacillus sp. LK2. Taxonomy (NCBI): domain Bacteria; kingdom Bacillati; phylum Bacillota; class Bacilli; order Caryophanales; family Bacillaceae; genus Bacillus; species Bacillus sp. LK2. The sequence goes on along the minus strand of NZ_LDUK01000016.1, from coordinate 90,550 downwards.
GAATAAACATGGATAAATTATATACAGCTTCAGTAACAGCAACAGGTGGAAGAAACGGGAAAGTAGTTTCAGATGATGGCATATTAAATCTTGATGTGAAAATGCCAAAGGCACTAGGTGGCGTAGGCGGAGAGGCAACAAATCCAGAACAACTATTTGCAGCTGGTTATGCAGCTTGCTTTGATAGTGCATTACAACTTGTCATTCGTACAAAACGTGTGAAAGTGGAAAGTACAGAAGTTACTGCACACGTTTCTATCGGTAAAGATACAGATGGTGGTTTCGGACTATCTGCTGTACTTGATGTACATGTCGCTGGCGTTTCTCATGCCGAAGCACAAGAACTTGTAGAAGCTGCTCACGGTGTATGTCCTTACTCTAAAGCAACAAGAGGAAATATTGAAGTTACATTAAACGTACGCTAAAAAGTTACGTAAATAAAAAAACGCGCGACATTCGTCACGCGTTTTTTGTTTTTGTCATTTTATGAATTGCTTTCCATGCCTCTTCTTTTCCAAGTCCTGTTTCAGAAGAGAATAGAACGATTTCATCGCCAATTTCAACAGCAAGCGTTTCTTTTACAACTTTTAAATGCTTTTGCCATTTCCCTTTCGGAATTTTATCGGCCTTCGTTGCAATAATGATTGTTGGGATTTCATAATGCTTTAAGAAATCATACATCATCACGTCATCTTTTGTTGGTTGGTGACGTAAATCAACTACTAATACAGCAGCGTCTAATTGCTCACGTGTTGTAAAGTAAGTTTCAATCATCTTACCCCATGCCGCACGCTCCGATTTAGATACTTTCGCATATCCATAACCTGGAACGTCAACAAAATGCATCATTTCATTGATTAAGAAAAAGTTCAGCGTTTGCGTTTTTCCTGGTTTAGAAGAAATACGTACTAACTTTTTACGATTTAAAATTTTATTAATAAAGGAAGACTTCCCGACATTAGAACGACCCGCCAAGGCAATTTCTGGTAAATCACTGTCTGGATATTGTTCCGGTTTCACGGCACTAATTACAATATCTGCTTTTGTTACTTTCATTGTTTCACTCCTACTAATGCGTGCTCCAATACTTCGTCTAAATGAGATGCAAGCACAAACGTAAGGTTTTCTTTTACGCTCTCTGGAATATCATCTAAATCTTTCTCGTTCTCTGCTGGCAAAATAATTTTTGTTAAGCCTGCACGGTGAGCACTTAATGTTTTTTCTTTCAAACCACCAATTGGTAATACACGACCACGAAGTGTAATTTCACCTGTCATACCAACTTCTTTACTTACAGGAATACCTGTTAGTGCCGAAATAAGTGCCGTTGCCATCGTAATACCTGCTGACGGTCCATCTTTTGGAACTGCTCCTTCTGGAACATGAATATGAATATCGTTTTTCTCATGGAAATCCGGATCAATATGAAGCTCTTCTGCACGAGAACGAATATAGCTAAACGCCGCTTGTGCGGATTCTTTCATAACATCCCCAAGTTTCCCCGTTAAAATTAATTTCCCTTTTCCTGGTGCTACAGACACTTCAATTGCAAGTGTATCTCCACCAGCTGCTGTGTAAGCTAAACCTGTCGCCATGCCAACTTGGTCTGTCTTTTCAGCTTGCCCATAACGGAATATGCGCTTACCAAGTAAATCAACAACATTTTTTTCCGTTACAACAATGCGCTTGCGTTCTGCTGTAACAATAATTTTTGCTGCTTTACGACAAACTTTTGCAATTTGACGCTCTAACGTACGAACACCAGCCTCGCGCGTATAATAACGAATAATTTCAAGAAGCGCTTCATCACGCACTTGTAAATTACCTTTTCGTAAGCCGTGCTCTTTTAATTGTTTCGGCAGTAAATGCTCACGAGCAATGTGCACTTTTTCAAGTTCTGTATAACCAGCAATCGAAATGATTTCCATTCGATCCAGAAGAGGGCCTGGAACACTTGCAAGTGTATTCGCAGTTGCAACGAACATAACTTTCGATAAATCGTATGGCTCTTCAATGTAATGATCGCTGAAGTTATGGTTTTGTTCTGGATCTAACACTTCAAGTAATGCCGCTGATGGATCTCCCCTGAAATCGTTAGACATTTTATCAATCTCATCTAATAAGAAGACTGGATTAACTGTTTTCGCCTTTTTCATACCTTGAATAATACGTCCTGGCATCGCTCCTACATATGTACGACGGTGACCACGAATTTCAGATTCATCACGTACACCACCAAGAGATACACGAACAAAATTACGATTCAATGATGTTGCAATCGAACGAGCTAACGAAGTTTTTCCGACCCCAGGAGGTCCTACTAAGCAAAGGATAGGTCCTTTTAATGAATTCGTTAACTTCTGTACAGCTAAATATTCAAGTACGCGCTCTTTCACTTTTTCAAGACCGTAATGATCTTTGTTCAAAATCTCTTCAGAATGAGCAAGATCAATTAAATCTTCTGTCGCTTCAGTCCACGGAAGTGCTAATAACCAATCAATATAATTACGAATAACACCGCTCTCCGCAGAACTTGCTGGTAACTTTTCATAGCGATCTAATTCTTTCAGTGCAGCCTTCGTTGTTTCTTCAGGCATTCCTGCTTGTTCGATTTTCTCACGAAGTTCTTCAACTTCTCCGCCCTTACCTTCTTTATCACCAAGTTCTGTCTGAATCGCCTTCATTTGTTCACGTAGGAAATATTCTTTTTGCGTGCGCTCCATTGAACGTTTCACTTTTTGTCCAATTTTCTTTTCTAGGCTAAGTAATTCTTGTTCATCTTGAATAATTGAAATAAGTGTATGTAATCGTTCTTTCACAGATACAATCTCTAAAATCTCTTGTTTCTGCTTCGTTTTAATCGGCAAGTGAGAAGCAATTAAATCAGCTAGTCTTCCTGGTTCTTCTACATCAGCTACCGTTGCAAATGTTTCATTTGAAACTTTTTTCGAAACTTTAATATATTGTTCGAAATGCTCCAGTAACGTACGCATAAGAGCCTTCTCTTCTAAATCATCTTCTACTTCTTCAGTTACCGTTCTAATAGAAACTTGTACTACATTTTCTTCTTCAATAAACTCTATTACTTCTGCTCTATGTAAACCTTCTACAAGGACACGAAGCGTACCGTTCGGCAATTTTAACATTTGCTTCACTTTCGCCACTGTACCTACACTATATATGTCATCATCTTTCGGATCGTCGATATTCATTTCTTTTTGCATTGCTAAAAAGATGATATTTTCATCCATTGCCGCCTGCTCTAGTGCTTGTATCGATTTATCACGTCCTACATCAAGATGCAGAACCATCGTTGGATATACGAGAACGCCTCTTAATGGTAGGAGGGGCACGATTCTTTCGTTCGCATTCATACTAGACATAGCACCTCCATAATAAATTAAACTCCTGTTCAACTATTTTATATTACAATACATCTAGATGCAATTGCAGAGATTCTTCGTAATTGTAAATCCCCTGTTTTTTTCTGCCTCATGAAAAGAAAAAGAACTCCGCTTAAGCATACAAACTTAAACGAAGTCTGGCAAATTTTATTATTATTTATTCTCACATTGATTGTGCATCTGTTTCGTCCAAAGTATTATGTACATCAAGCTCACGATGCTTGTTTTCCTGCATAAATGTTAGTTCAAATACTTCTTTTAGTTTGCGAACGGGAATGATTTCAATTCCCTTAATAGTATACAAAAATGGTTGCATGTTTTCCGCAGGAATGATGACTTTCTTAGCTCCTGCTTTTTTCGCAGCTTTTATTTTTGCGTACACACCACCAATAGGCTTCACCTCTCCGTGGATACTTATCTCACCTGTCATCGCTACTTCATTGTTCACATACGTACGATGCACCGCTGAATAGACACCTGTTGCCATAGCAATCCCTGCCGAAGGACCATCAATCGGGATACCACCTGGAAAATTAATATGTATATCATACCCTTCTGGCAACACATCTAGAGAACGAAGTACTGTTAACACATTATCAACAGAACCTTTCGCCATACTTTTTCGACGAATCGATTTCGTTTGGCTACCAATACTTTCCTCTTCTACAATTCCAGTTACATTTACTGACCCTTTATCTTTCGCAGGAATAGCTATTACCTCAATTTCTAATAACGCGCCTGTATTCGGTCCATATACAGCAAGCCCGTTTACAAGACCAATCCTTGGAATTGGATAAATACGTTTTTCATACTTTGGTGTAAGTTGACTCGAATGAACAACCCACTCAATATCTTCATCTTTAATGAAAGAACGTTCTTCATTTATCGCCATACCAGTAGAAATTTGCACGAGATTAATTGCTTCCCGTCCATTTCTTGCATACATTCCAATCATTTCAATACCGTTTTCACCTATTTGCATTTCCACCTTATCAGCTGCATTTTTCGCTACCTTTTGGATTTCTTCTGTATCTAATTCACGGAAGAACACTTCTAAACAACGCGACCGAATTGCAGGTGGAATCTCCTCTGGTGAACGTGTCGTTGCACCAACTAGGCGAAAATCTGCTGGTAAACCTTTTTGAAAAATATCATGTATATACGTTGGGATCATCGAATTTTCTTCACTATAGTACGCACTTTCCAAAAATACTTTCCGATCTTCTAACACCTTTAACATTTTGTTCATTTGAATCGGATGTAATTCACCAATCTCATCAATGAACAAAATACCACCATGTGCATCTGTTACAGCCCCTTTTTTCGGTTGTGGGATACCCGCTTGCCCCATTGCACCCGCTCCTTGATAGATCGGATCATGCACTGAACCAATTAAAGGATCTGCAATACCACGTTCATCAAACCTAGCTGTCGTCGCATCAAGTTCGATAAATGTTGCATTCGTACGAAATGGAGATTTCGGATTTCGTTTTGCTTCTTCTAATACAAGGCGTGCTGCCGCTGTCTTTCCGACACCTGGCGGACCATATATGATCACATGTTGCGGATTAGGACCACAAAGAGCCGCTTTTAACGACTTAATTCCGTCTTCTTGCCCTACAATGTCTAAAAAGGATGTAGGACGTACCTTTTCCGCAAGTGGCTCTGTTAAAGAAATCTCACGCATTTTACGAAGTTGCTCTAATTCTTTTTTCGATTCTCGATCAATTGAAACTTTTTGTGTTCGCTGATTTCGAAGTAAATGCCAAAAATACAATCCGACAATTACGCCAAAAACAAGTTGAACAAGTAAAAATATATTTGTCCAGCTCATAATTCATTTCCTCCCGCTATGTTTTATCTTTTAGTATTTCCTGGGAGGAATAGTGCTAAACATAAAGAAAAACAGCAATTATAAAAATTGCTGTTTCTCCTTCACATTATGCAGATGTTTTTGTATCAAGTACAGTACCATCTTGTAACACCAATTTCGGTGGCTCATTATCAGCTACTGTTTCTTTTGTAAGAATACACTTCTCGATATCTTTGCGAGATGGAAGTTCGAACATTACATCAAGCATTAAGCCTTCAATAATTGAACGAAGTCCACGAGCACCTGTTTTACGTTCAATTGCTTTTTTCGCAATCTCAATCAGTGCACCTTCTTCAAACTCTAACTCAACATCGTCAAGCTCCAATAGTTTTTGGAATTGCTTAACAAGTGCATTTTTCGGTTTCGTTAAAATATCTACAAGAGCATCTTCATCAAGCGGCTCTAGGTTCGCAATAACTGGAAGACGACCGATAAACTCCGGAATTAAACCGAATCTTAAAAGGTCCTCTGGTAAAACGTGAGATAAAACATGCTTCTCGTTTACATCAGCATTTTTCTTCTCAGAACCAAATCCAATTACTTTTTCACCAAGGCGGCGTTTAATAATTGGCTCGATGCCATCAAACGCTCCACCACAAATGAATAAGATATTCGTTGTATCAATTTGAATAAACTCTTGATGCGGGTGCTTACGACCACCTTGAGGTGGAACGCTTGCTACAGTACCTTCTAAAATTTTCAGAAGTGCCTGCTGTACACCTTCACCAGATACATCACGTGTAATTGATGGATTTTCGGACTTACGTGCCACTTTATCAATCTCATCAATATAAATGATTCCTTTTTCCGCTTTCTCTACATCATAATCAGCCGCTTGGATTAATTTTAGTAAGATGTTTTCTACATCTTCCCCAACATATCCAGCTTCTGTTAAAGATGTTGCGTCCGCGATCGCAAATGGAACATTTAAAATACGCGCTAATGTTTGTGCCAATAATGTTTTACCACTACCAGTTGGCCCAATAAGTGAAATATTACTCTTCGCTAATTCTACATCATCAATTTTGCTGTTAGAATTAATGCGTTTGTAATGGTTATATACCGCTACCGCTAGTGCTTTTTTCGCGTTATCTTGTCCGATGACATACTCATCTAAGATTTCACGAATTTCTACCGGTTTCGGTACATCTTTGAATTCTACTTCTTCATCCTTCGCAAGCTCCTCTTGTACAATTTCAGTACAAAGCTCGATACACTCGTCACAAATGTAAACACCTGGACCTGCAACTAACTTACGAACTTGCGTCTGTGTTTTACCACAGAAAGAACATTTTAATTGCCCTTTTTCATCATTAAATTTAAACATATTTTCACACCCCTTACAAAGTGCTAACCTCTTGCCCTCGTATGTACACGATAAATGTATCGTATGTAAATACATATTATGTCACTACGCGGCGAGAAATACAAATAATATGACTAGTTATGTACAGATAAATTTTTTTGAAACTTTTGAAATATGTATATTCGACTTATAAAGGAACTTTTCCTTCTTCATCGAAAAGTTTTATAAATATATTTCTATATTTATAAAACAAGGCACGATTAAAATCGCGCCTTGTTATTTTATTATGCAGCTTTGCTGTTGTCTACTAAGAAGTCTACAGCTTTACGCACTTTAAGATCTTCAGATAAAGCGTCTACGCTTCCAAGAGCTTGCTTGATAGCGTCTACTGGCATACCGTACATTTCAGCCATTTTTTCAACTTCTGCAGTTACTTCTTCTTCAGTAACTTCGATGTTTTCAGCTTCAATGATAGCTTCAAGAACAAGGTTGATTCTTACACGTTTTTGTGCATCCTCTTTCATTTGCTCTTTTAATTTGTCAGCGTCAGTACCTGTGAATTGGTAGTAAAGCTCAAGGTTCATACCTTGTTGGCTTAAACGTTGCTCGAATTCACGAACCATACGATCTAACTCAGTGTCGATCATAGCTTCTGGAATGTCGATTTCAGCGTTAGCAGCAGCTAATTCTACTACTTCGTCACGTACTTTGTGCTCAGCTTCGTGCTTTTTGCCTTCTTCTAAGTTTGTGCGAAGTTTTGCTTTTAATTCATCAAGAGTTGCAACCGCTTCGTCAGCTTCTTTAGCAAACTCGTCGTTTAACTCAGGAAGTTCTTTTGTTTTGATTTCGTGAATTGTTACTTTGAATGTTGCTGGTTTGCCAGCTAATTCAGCAGCATGGTACTCTTCTGGGAATGATACTTCAACGTCTTTAGAATCACCAGATTTAAGACCAATTACTTGCTCTTCGAAACCTGGGATGAAAGTACCAGAACCGATTGCAAGAGAATAGTTTTCGCCTTTTCCGCCTTCAAATGCTTCGCCATCAACGAAACCTTCGAAGTCGATTACAGCTGTATCACCGTTTTCAACAGTTCCTTCTTCTTTAACAACTAGTTCAGCTTGACGCTCTTGTAAAGCTTTTACTTCGTTCTCTACATCTTCGTCAGTTACAGTTGTTTCAACTTTTTCTACTGCTAAACCTTTGTAATCACCTAATTTAACTTCAGGTTTTACTGTAACTTTTGCAGTGAAAATTAAGTTTTGGCCTTTTTCGAATTTCTCGATGTCAATCTCAGGATGAGCAACTGGGAAGATGCCAGCTTCATCGATTGCTTCACCGTATGCTTTTGGTAAGATGATATCTAAAGCATCTTGGTATAAAGATTCAATACCAAAGCGTTGTTCGAATAACGGACGAGGCATTTTTCCTTTACGGAAACCTGGTACATTAATTGTTTTTACTACTTTTTTGAATGCAGCGTCGATAGAGTTGTTTACTTCTTTAGCATCAACTTCGATTGTTAAAACGCCAACGTTACCTTCTAATTTTTCCCATTTTGTAGACATTTATTCTTTCCCTCCAACTATAATAATGTATGCACATACCTCTATAGATTAAGATTTTTATTATCTCTTTTTTGAAATAACAAATGTACAAATAATCCTCTAGCAAAAGCTTTCAGATATAATGTTCCAATCTACTAATTGTCTAAAAGACAACTACGGTATATTTTGTTCGAGACTAATATGAAACATATTAAGTAAGAGAATTATACTCCTCTTCTCTTACAAACAGGCAGTTTTCTGCCTTTTGCAACCCTTACATTATAACATAGAATATGCTCGTTTCAATAACTGAACGATTCTTTTTCATAATTATACGGGCAAATACCCTTCCCTTTCAACGCGTAGTAACCATTGATAAGCAATATGAAATTCCTCAAACTCGATATTGTATGCTGTCATAAGTTCTTCTTCATCAATAGCCAATCCGAAACGCTTTCTTCCAATTCTCTCTATGACGGCAGCCCAAATTTCTACTTTATCCATTAATAGAGGAAATGGGAAAATGCTAATTTGTAATTCTTTCCAGTATGTAACCATTGTATCAAATATATCTGGATAACTTTGCTCTAATCGGCTTGATAATTTATGTATAATTTTATCGGATTGCTCCTCATTATGACCTGTAAATGCTGGTATCACCTTTATCGTATTTCCAAACTTCTCTACTTCTATCTCTTCTTCTATTTGATTTTCTACCATTTTATACAAAATAGAAGTTTTTAAATACGGGTGCTGATCTTCGTCTATTAAAAATTTCTTTAAAGCAGGAAGTGCGAGATCAAGATCTTTTAACGAAAGCTTCTGAATTACCCTTAATTTTTGACCAAAGTTTTCTTCAAAAAGTTCATCGGTAAATTCTCCTAATTCAAAATTCGAATCCACTAGCGGTATATCACCCTCATTCAGCATCCCTTGCGCAAACAAAGCAAGCTGCGCTAGTTTTTCCTTTTGCTCTGGAATTATATCTTTCGTTTGCAAAACTTCCTCAACAGTTTCGATAACACCTTCATAATCATTTGTTTGAACTAAAATAGTTACATACGTTTCAAGAATATCACCAAATAATACAGCTCCTGTTTCAAGCAACTGCTCACATTTTTCTTTCGCTTCTTCCATACGTTTTAATTCTAGCAAACAAATAACTGAAGCTAATTCTGTTTGTTCCGTTTCTGCATTATACTGACGTAATATTTCAAAGCAGCGCAATGCATCTTCGAATTTCCGCTCTTTCAGCGCTAAAAAACCTTCGTCAACATAGCGTTCTGATAGTTGCGGAAACAATACGACCGTATTTTCTTTTTTATCCATACGTCCGCCTCTTTTTCTAGATTTTAATTATCTTCACAGTAAATATATCAAATGCGTAATGAGAACACAACATTCCAAAACTGTTTATTTGAAATATAGGAATATTTAATTTTTAAAACAAAAAATCAACAAACTGTTACATAAAATTCATTTTTTCATAAACAAAAACCCTCAGCAACAGACGCAGAGGATTCATCATTAATGGAAAGCTTTTATAATTGTGGGATATATAACAAGGGTAATAATTTGGAGAACAATAATTGCCATAACAATCATGCTAAAAAAGAAGATTGGTTTACTTCGCTTCATTAAAAACATAATAATAAGCATTGTACAAGCAAACAAACTTAAGAAGAACAAACTTGTTGTCGAACTAAGTATACCACTCGGGACAAAGAACAATAAAACTACACTACAAGTACCTATAATTCCGAATAACCATTCCATTCATTCACTCATTCCCTTTCCCTCTCATGGCAGTTTTTCTAAGCTACTAAATGTTTTACAACGTCAATTACATACGTTAATTTCTCATATGCTACAAATCCAAACGCTACTGTTAAACCCGTTACGATTAATCCTTTCATCATCTCTTCCTCCTCATTTATCGTTGTTATCTTCATTATAGAGGATTCGTAATGTGTTACCATCGAACTTCCTTACACTTACCTTACAGAATTGTAAGATTTCAAAAAAGACAAACAAAAAACCTTGTTATCAAAAGATAACAAGGTTTTCTTAGCGTCCCAGGAGAGATTCGAACTCCCGACCGACGGCTTAGAAGGCCGTTGCTCTATCCTGCTGAGCTACTGGGACATGGAGCGGGTGAAGAGAATCGAACTCTCGACCAGAGCTTGGAAGGCTCTTGTTTTACCACTAAACTACACCCGCATATGTTATTTTATTGTTTGTTTTTAGCGCCGATGTCCTATCGACAATATTTATTATATGTATATCCACACATAAAGTCAACACCTTTTTTAAAAGAGGATAATTTTTCTTATCCTCTTTTAAAAACTGCTTGTTCAACTAGTTGTCCATCTAATGTTTCAAAACGAACTTCCATTTGATTTTCATCCATTTCTAATAAGGCAAATGTTTTTTCTACACGCTGACGTGGTAATAAAACACTTCCTGGATTGATAAATAAAACGCCATCAATGAATTCCGCACCTAATACGTGAGAATGTCCGAAGCATGCAACTTGTGCTCTAACTTCTTCTGCATGGTACGCTAATGTTTGTAATGTCATTTTCACATTATGACGATGTCCATGTACAACTAAGAAACGAATGCCCTCTACGTCAGTTACAATTTCATCTTGAAAGTTAGCATAATCACAATTACCTTTTACAACATCGAAACCTTGCAGCTCTTCATGAGCAGGCGTTAACTCTGAATCACCGCAATGAATCATGACATCTACTTTCCCTTCGTATTTCTCTTTTAACTGCTGTAATTCCTTCACAGAGCTATGACTATCGCTTACGATTAAAGCTTTCATCAATCTCTCTCCCTTACTCTTCTAAAAACCATTCTGGGATTTTTTCTTCTAATTTACGAAGAGCACGCCCACGGTGACTAATTGCGTTTTTCTCATCTGAACTTAGCTCAGCCATCGCTTTTTTATATTCTTCTACATAAAAAATCGGATCGTATCCGAAACCATTTTCCCCGCGGCGCTGTTCTAAAATCTTCCCTTCGCACGTTCCGTTTACAATAACCGGCTCTTTATCCGTTTCAGGGAAGGCAACTGCTAACGCACAGTAAAAACGAGCAGTACGTTTTTCTAAAACGATGTCCGTTAACTCGTGCAAAACTTTATCGATATTCGCTTGATCATCTTTCGGTTCTCCAGCAAAACGAGCTGAATATACACCTGGTTTCCCGTTTAAAGCATCTACAATAAGACCAGAGTCATCCGCAATTACGATGGAATTCAATTGTTTACTAAGACTATCCGCTTTTAAAATTGCGTTTTCTTCAAATGTTTCACCAGTTTCTTCGACTTCTTCAATATGAGGAAAATCGTGTAAAGATTTCACTTCTAAGTCAAATCTCTCAAATAACTCAGCAAACTCACGTACTTTCCCCACGTTTTTTGTCGCTACAACAACTTGCTTCATATTTCCCACCTCTACTCTATATGAGATACGATGTCACCTAACGCTTCTTTTTGCTTTTCAACAAGTTGGAAAATCCCTTGTTCAGCAGCATCAAGTAATTCATTTAATTCCGCTCTACTAAACGTCGCTTCTTCTCCAGTTCCTTGTACTTCAACAAACTGACCTTTTCCAGTCATAATTACGTTCATATCAACGTCTGCTTTAGAATCTTCTATATAGTTTAAATCTAAAACGACACCTTGCTCTTCAACAATCCCTACTGACGTTGCTGCTAAATAATCTTTCACAGGGATTTTAGATACTTTTTCTGCTTGCAATAATTTTTCAAAAGCTAATACCATTGCTACATAAGCACCTGTAATAGAAGCTGTTCTCGTTCCGCCATCCGCTTGAATTACATCACAGTCAATCCACACTGTTCTTTCACCAAGCGCTTCTAAATCAACAACCGCACGTAATGCTCGTCCAATTAAACGCTGGATTTCCATTGTACGACCCGTTACTTTCCCTTTACTTGACTCTCGAATTGTACGTTGCTCTGTCGCACGTGGAATCATTGCGTATTCTGCTGTTACCCATCCTTTTCCTTCTCCACGCATAAATGGCGGTACACGCTCTTCAATTGTCGCTGAACAAATTACCTTTGTATCCCCAACTTCAATTAGTACCGATCCTTCTGGATGTTTTAAATAATTTGTATGAATATGTATATGGCGTAGTTCCGCTTGCCCTCTACCATCTACTCGCATAAAAATAACCCCCTCTTAACTACTACTCATTAGTATAGCCAAATTTAAATGTATGATATGTATAACAATAAAAGAAGGGGAACTCAAAAAGCAATTCCCCTTTCTTACATAATTATATCAAATTATTCACGATTAAAAACTACCTGTATTCACGTTTTGTGGACGATCAACAGGTTTTATTAATTTTTCACCTTTCTCATCCATAAGATTCGCTTTACCATTCACTTCAATAGAAACATTTTTTACACCTTGTTTTTCCGTTAAAGATAATACTAACGATTTCAGTACGTAATTTGAAATCATATTTTTGTCTTGATTCGCAAATATATTTTCATTAAAGTTTAATGTAATATTTCCGTTCTCTACTTTTGGATTCGTAATAAGCTTAACCCCTGGATTAAAATCATTTAGTAGCGAACCTTGAATCGGACCTTTTACAAGCTCATTCACAATTGTCGAATAATCATTCTCTTTCCCATCTGCAACGCGGCGTGTTACTGGTACATAGTATTGTTTCTTATTACTTTGCGCCATAAAATAAAGTGTAACCGGTTTTGTATTCGTTACATCTGCTACTTGTTCATCATCAAAGTTAATTCCATTTGCACGGCTCACACCTTCACCAAGCGGCGTACCCGCTACAGGCATCTTCGCTAACTTCTCACCATTTATTTGGAACTGCACTTGTTTTATCTCTTTAAATTGCGTCAAAGTCCACGCTACTGATTCAACAATTTGACGCTCTTCTTCTTTTGCATAGTTTTTCATTTCTTTAGAGAAATCAATTACCGCTGTCCCATCTTTCTTCAAATCTAGGGTCATCGTTGTATTTGCTGGGAGAACCGCTCGAAATCCATTCGGCAATAAATCTGTGACTGGTCCATCTTTCACAAGATATTCTAACGTTTGCTGTACAACTTCATTCGCTTTCGGAGTAGGCATTGCAATAGTTTGCGGTACAACATACCCATTTTTATCAACGAGGTATAACTCTCTATTTACTGTTTGCCCTTGTTTATCTTTTTTAACTGTTTCTTTCTTTTCACCTTCTGTATACGTAACTTTTTTCGGCGGATCAATTTGCTCTTTCGCTTTCTCCTGATTTAATAAGCCACACCCTGTTAATAAAATTGCACTCATAGTAGCACCAACAACCCATTTAAAAGTGGATTTAGGCATGCCATTCCCCCCTAAAATCTAAGTTTGTACTATTATGTATACGAACTGTTTCATGTTTTAGAACAAGCTATGGCTACTTATACAGAAAAAACCCCTGATTTCTCAGGGGTTCTCTTATATGAATCTACTATTATTCTGTTTCTAAATTAATATGCTTCACATTTTCAATCGGCTGACCGAACCATTTTGAAGCGATTTCTTTAAACAAACCTATTTTACCAGTTGTTAAGAAGAGGTGGTCACTTTGTTCTTCTCCCTCATTTAGCATCTTACTATGATATAGGATCGTACTTACTTCACGTGCTGTTTCATCACCCGAACTAATTAATTGTACTTGATCTCCCATTACCTTTTTAATAACAGGACCTAAAATAGGATAATGTGTACACCCTAAAATTAGGGTATCAATATCAGTACTTTTCAACGGTTGCAATGTTTCTCTTACAACTTCATATGCCATTTCACTTTCGAAATTCCCGCTCTCTACAAGTTCTACGAAAGGAGGGCACGCTAAACTTTCTACCATAACACGGTTATTAATAGACTTTAGCGCCTCTTCATATGCACCACTTTTCACAGTGCCAATCGTTCCAATAATCCCAACATGATACGTATTTGTCATTTTTAAAGCTGTACGTGATCCAGGATGAATAACTCCAACTACTGGAATTGGTAATTGTTTTTGCATTTCTTCTAACACAACCGCAGTCGCTGTATTACATGCAATAACTAACATTTTGATGTTTAGTTCTAACAAATGTTCTGTCATTTCCCACGTGAATTTACGCACTTCTTCACGAGAACGCGGACCATAAGGGCAACGCGCTGTATCCCCTAAATATATAATACGTTCTTTAGGTAACTGACGAATTAATTCCTTCGCTACTGTTAATCCACCTACTCCTGAATCAATGACACCGATCGCTCTATTCAACTTAATCACCCGTTTTCTCATTCATCATCTTATTTTATGTTTATCAGTATATTTTACACACTTTAAGTTCGCTAACTTAAAATGCCCCTGTATAAAATTTTTCATTTGTACCTGGATAGACCAGGACCTTTTTTATTTTGCTCCTTTTTTTCATAATTTGCAAGACAGAAAAATAACCGACCTTCTATATGAAGGTCGGTTATTTTCTATACATAAAATACTCATTTCACAATAAAACTCCTGCTACCTTTATTAGTAGCGGGAGTTTTATTTCTATAGTTTATTCAAAGCTCTCTTTATAGCCTTACCAATTTTTATGCTTGATTGAGGATTTTGCCCTGTAATTAAATGTCCATCTACTACAACATGCGGCGTGAAATTAGGGGCAACATAAAATAAAGCCCCTTCTTCTTTCAACTTACTTTCTAACAAAAACGGAACTCGATTTTCTAAATGCACAGCTTTTTCTTCGTCATTTGTATAGCCTGTTATATGCTTACCCGCACTAAAAAATGAGCCATCCTTATTTTTTACACCGACTAATGCACTTACTCCGTGACAAACAGCGGCTACAATCCGATTATTGTTATACATATTTACAATCAAACTTGCTACATATGGATTACCCGGAAAATCTACAATAGCCCCGTGCCCACCACCAAATAAAACTGCATCATAATCTGAAAAATGAGCCTTCGAAATCGGCTTCGTATTTTGCAATATCGTAGCTACATGCTTAAATTCACGAGGTATACCATTCGGAATAGATACTCTATCGATAGGTACCCTTCCACCTTTTATAGATACAAGGTCAACATCGAACTTAGCCTTTTTAAATAAATCATACGGAGCCGCTAACTCCTCCAGCCATAATCCAGTAGGATGCCCACGCATATCATGCGCGCTTGTTGAAACTAATAATACTCTTTTCAACATATCCCCTCCTTACTACCTATTTATGTATGAAACATCCTTATCATTCATATAGAGCATGAAACAAACAGAAAAATAGCCGACTCTTTTTATAAAAGTCGGCTTCTTCTATTATAGTTCGAGTTCTCCCATACGAAGAAGCTCAACAACTGCTTGTGAACGTCCTTTAACCCCTAGCTTTTGCATTGCATTTGAGATGTGGTTGCGCACTGTTTTTTCACTTATAAAAAGTTCACCTGCAATTTCCTTCGTCGTTTTATCTTGAACCAGTAATTCAAATACTTCTCTCTCTCTCTTTGTGAGTAAAGGTTTAGATTGATACGCTTTTTCCTTCAACTGGTATAACCCTCCTTGCTTAAGCCAGAGCTGTGTATGTGTAAGTTGGGTGTTTATTTAGTCAAGATATTGTATGAACGAAATGTGCAGGTGGTGAATGAAAATGGGCTTTATTTCTTATGTTATTTTAGACTTTTATACTGTTTATGCACTCGTTTTATACATTTACTTCTCAGTACGCCATATTTGGTCTAGCAATATACTTACAACGGTACCTATAAACAAACCATTACCGAATATATTTTGCATAACAGATGACAATGACTGGAGTGCTCCAAACGGTAAAAACATAACGCCGCAGCCAAATAATACCGCAACCCCTAAAATCGTTACATTCCTTTCGCTAAGTTGCACTTGTTTTATATTATGAAATCCAATTCCAATTAGCTGTACGAACGAAGCCATTAAAACTGCAGATGCGACCGCGGATGGCAGAGATGCTAGGTAGCGGATAATACTTGGAAACAGCGACATAACAACTAGTAGCACACATGCAAATAAGACCCCTTCTCAAAACGTCTAAACGATTCTTCTATACAAGATTATCTAATTTCACTTGATCTAAATTCCCCATAACGACATTCCCCTTATACATAACTACACACTTCTCCGTTTGACGAGCTACCGCTTCAGCGACACATGTTGCATTCGTTAAAACAAAACTCGCCTCATCCCCTACATTAGGCCACACTCGCTCCCCTTCACTATTTAACGTTTCTTTCCCTCCTGTAATAAAACGAAGAGCTTTTCCTAAAGATCTTTCATCACTCCAACCAAACCGTTCCGCCAATCGATTCGCTTTTTGAAGCATATCTCCCGTTCCAAACGGAGACCAATGATCTGTAATACTATCATTTCCTAATGAAACTTTAACTCCTTTTCGATCTAATAATGGAATTGGGATTACTTGTTTACCAATTGGAACAGTTGAAGTAATATCGATCTTTAATGCCGCTAATCTTTCTGCCACTTCTTCAGCTTCTTTATCAGTAACGCCTCCAAGTCCAAGTGCATGGCTAATCGTTACACGCCCTTGCCATCCTGCTTCCTCTGTTAGGCTCGCCAATCTCTTCATCGTAAACGTTCCAAGGTTATTTGCATCATGCAGATGAATGTCCACATCCGCATTAAACTCTACTGCAATATCCATAATTGTATGTAATGATTTTTCGATGTCATTATCTACAGTAGCTGGGTCCACTCCGCCAACTAATTGCGCGCCCATACGCATTGCGTCTTTCACAAGTTGTACAGAATTACTGCGCAATAATCCATGTTGCGGAAATGCAACTATTCTACCAGACAACCGATCTTTATATGTTTCTAAAGCCGCTAATGTTGCTTCCAAATTACGAAGTCCAATAATTGGATCAACATTACAATGTGTTCTAATATTCGTTGCGCCATTTCGGAGCAGTAACTCTAACATATTTTCCGCCCTATGCTGAGCAGTTGCTAATTGCTTTGGCAAAATCGTTTCTTCTTCATTAAAACGTGTAAAAATATTTTCTGCTGGCATGCAAGCTTTCCAAGGTCCACTATAATACGTTTTATCGATATGAATATGCATCTCTTCGAAAGCTGGTAAAACTAATAAACGATTAGCATCAAAAATTAAAGTTCCTTCCTCTTGAACGATTCCCGATATAATTTTTTTAATTATGCCATCTTCAATAAGAAGACTGTATATCTCTGTTTCCGTTTGTGAAATTTTCGCTTCTTCATATGTATAACCTGTTTCAAGCTTTACATTAGTCAACCAATACAATGTCATTACCATTTCCCCACCTTATATTAGAAAATACGTCACACCCTCATTTTTATTTTAATATCAACTGAAAATTAAGACAATTAACAAGCTATGAACCTCTTTGAAAAAAATAATATAATCAAATGGTATTCCCGTAAATTCCCATATAGAATAAAAGTACATACGCACACATAAAATTTTCACAATGATGATATAAAAAGGGGAGGCTCATTATATGTCGAAGAAATTATGTAAATCTGAAACTGACAAAATGTTATTTGGTGTATGCGGAGGTTTAGGCGAATATTTTGATATTAGCGCTACTCTCATTCGTATCATCTGGCTTATTGCCGTTCTATGTTTTGGAACAGGGTTTTTAGTTTATCTCATTTGTTTATTACTCATGCCACGTTCGTACTAATAACATCATTTAATATACTTTAGCAGTGCATATAAAAAAATCACCTATAGAATTCTATAGGTGATTTTTTTATGAAGAATATTTCATCGTTAAATGCAATACCGCCACTTCATCCTCTTCATTTTTATAACTATGTTTCTTATTCGCTTCAAATTGAATGGAATCAAACTCATTTAGCTCATACACATCATTCTCAACTTGAATAGAAACTTTCCCTTTCATTACCGTTACAAGCTCAATTGCTCCTTCATGATGAGCTTCAGGTTCATATATACTATGCGCTCTTAAACAAGCTCGGTGCATTTCCATCCCTGTTTCTTTCGTGTAACGGAACATCGTTTCTAAGTGCCACGCTTGTCCTACATCTACTGCAAACCCTTCTCCGCAGCGTGCAACAGCTACTGGCTCTCCAACCACCATCAATCTCGATAAAGGGATTGATAACCCTTTCGTAATTTTCCAAATGACAGCTAATGTTGGATTCGTTTCACCTCTTTCAATCTTTCCTAGCGTTAATTTACTAACACCTGTCTTTTGGGCTAAATCTTCTAAACTTAATTTTTGTTCATTTCGAATTTGTCTTAATAGCTGACCTACTTGCTGAATGACTTCTTTCGTTTGCATATCCTCATTTTCTTTCATCTTTAAAAACCACCTTAAAGTATAAAATAGTTTACTTTTTAATAATTAAAGTATATTATACTATACATAATTATTTATTTTCAAAAGGAGTGTTATATTTCATGCGTGCAATATTACTAGGTCTTTTATCATCGGCCTTTTTTTCTGCAACCTTTATTATTAACAGAGCAATGAATGTATCTGGAACAAGCTGGGCTTGGACTGCTTCCTTCCGTTTTCTATTTGCTCTCCCTATTTTATTCCTTATCGTTTTATTTCGCAAAAACTTAGGAGCTTTATGGGCAGAGTTAAAGAAACATCCATTTGCATGGATTGGGTGGGGCTCCGTCGCTGGCATCGGCTTCTATTCTTTATTAAGTTTCGCAGCTGTTTTTTCTCCAGCTTGGCTCGTTGCTGGAACTTGGCAAGTTACGATATTAGCAGGTTTACTTTTATCACCATTATTTTTCATTAAAATAGAAACAAAGTCTGGTACAAAACTTGTGCGCGGAAAAATTCCACTGCGCAGTTTATATGTAGCATTATTTATTTTACTTGGTGTAATTTGTATGCAAACTACTGCAGCGGGTCATATTACAATGACTCAGTTCATTTCTGGTTTTTTACCCGTCGTTTTAGCAGCTTTCTTATATCCCTTCGGTAACCGAAAAATGATGGAACTTGTTGGCGGGCGTCTTGATACATTCCAACGTGTATTAGGAATGGCGATCGGAAGTCTCCCTATTACAATTTTACTTAGTATATACGGATTTTCCACTACTGGTATTCCATCATCAAGTCAAATGCTGCAAGGGTTTTTGTTAGCATTATGTTCCGGAGTTATTGCGACGATGACATTTTTCTTTGCTACTGACTTAGCAAAAGACAATCTTGGTTTACTTGGAGCTGTTGAAGCAACACAAGCTGGAACGATGGTCTTTACCGTGCTCGGTGAGATTATTTTCTTAAATGGTTCATTTCCTGGTGGTCTGTCACTGATTGGGATGATTATTATCATGCTAGGCATGGTCGTAAATAGTGTTTTAAACCGTTCTGTTCCAGTCGTTAAACAGAAAAAATTAGCATAAAAAAAGCATGATTCTTCTTTATAGAATCATGCTTTTTTACTGTCCCCCTATTCAGATTTATCAGAATAGAATTTCATTAGCTATTTATACTAAAACCTATGTTATAATACGTTTCATGTGCATTAATAGGAGGTAAATTATGTTAAAAAAAGCAATTGCTGAATTTATTGGTACATTTGTACTTGTACTATTCGGAACTGGAGTAGCTGTCATTGGCGGCGGAATTGAAGGAATTGGAACATTAGGTATCGCTATGGCTTTCGGATTATCTATTGTGGCTATGGCATATAGCATTGGAACAATTTCTGGATGTCACATTAACCCAGCAGTATCAATCGCTATGTTCATCAACAAAAGAATGAACGCTATGGAACTTAGCTATTATTTATTAGCTCAAATTTTAGGTGGTTTATTAGGAACTGCAACGTTAGTAACAATTTTACGATCTGCTAAATTACCTTTAGATAATTTAGGACAAAATAGTTTTGGAACTCTTGGTTTATCTGGAGCATTTTTAGTTGAATTCATTTTAACTTTCGTATTTGTTTTAGTTATCGTTGCTGTAACAGGTAAAAAAGGAAGTTCTTCTTTAGCTGGACTAGTAATTGGTTTCACATTAGTATTAATTCACTTATTAGGTATCCCGTTAACTGGAACATCTGTTAACCCAGCTCGTAGTATCGCACCAGCTGTATTCGCTGGCGGAGAAGCAATTTCTCAACTATGGGTATTCATCGTTGCACCAATTCTTGGTGGTATCGTAGCAGCTGTTGTAGGAAAGTTTATTTTAAATACTGAAAAATAGAATTTTCAATATTTCCGAATAAAAAAAGGCGAGCCCTCATTATGAGGATGCTCGCTTTTTTATTCTTTAATTTTAGACTTCAAATTTGTAACTAATTGGTCTACCGTTACATTTGCAAGTACGTTTTCCATCGCTTCTTGCGCTTGCATTAAAATAATTTCTAATACCGATTGAATATTAGCTCCTACTGGACATTCAATGTTGGGATTTTCATGGAAAGAAAATAGGTGTCCTTCTTCTACAACTTCCACAGCTTTATATACATCAAGTAATGTAATTTCATCTAAATCACGAGCAAGTGTCGTACCACCTTTACCAGCTTGTACATCAACAAGTCCTGCTCTCTTCAACATTCCTGTAATGCGACGAATCACAACTGGATTTGTATTCACACTACCAGCAATCCATTCAGAGGTACAGCGAGAGTTTCGATCTATTGCAAGTAACGTTAACATATGAACACCTACTGTAAAACGACTACTAATTCCCATCTGCACACCCTCCTTTTTATTCATTCTATTAAAAGACAACTCTTATTATTATATACTATTTTTAATTTATACATAAAGAAAAAGCATGATTCCACTAGAAAATCATGCTTTTCTCTCCTTATTGACGCTTTATAAATTTCGCTAAATCTTTAAATTTCACTTTGTCGGAGTAATTCATTACACCGTTTACATAAATACGACTTGTAATAGCATTTAATATACCAATTGTCGCCAATAAAACTACTAATGTTATCGTAATTTCTAACATATCTGCTTCACCAGCTACAATACGCGAGAAGGTAACCATCGGTGTAAAAAACGGAACATACGAACTTACAACGACAATAGTACTATTCGGATCACTTAATGATTTAATACTAATGAAGAATGCAGCCATAATCAAAATCATTACCGGGAAAGATACAGCTTGTAAATCCTCTGTCTTAGACACAACAGCTCCAGCCGCAGCGTACATCATCGCATAAAGTAAATATCCCGTAATGAAATAGACAAGAAACATACTTATAACTTTTGCATCTAATTTTGTAAAGTCAATCGGAATCCCAAATAATGAGGCGCTTTCTAAGTCGACCCAACCTAACAAATAAGGAATAAGATAACCACACGCCAGTATTACAAGTTGTAGTAACGCCGTTGAAACAACCGCTAAGATTTTCGCATACATCATCGTAAGAGGTTTTACTTTCGGAAGCATCACTTCCATTACGCGTGACGCCTTTTCAGATGCAATATTCATTGCGATTGTATTCCCGAAAGCAACAATAAACATATACAAAGCAAATGTAAAGAAATACGCAATTCCGAAAGAAGACGTACGGTCTTTTATCGCTTCTTGCTTTACTTGAATTTCTGCTTGTAATTGCTGTGCAATTTCCGGCGAAACATTATTTTTTGCAATCGTCACCATTGTATATTGTTGTTTTAAATACCCCGCCATAATTGCAGAAGTTGCTTGGCTTGGGAATCCATTATACATATATGTAACCGATGGGGCTCCATTCTTCTCCGTCACATGGAATAGACCATCTAAATCGCCTTCTTCTACTTGCTTATGCAGTTTATCAAAATCAGCCTTTGAACCAACCGTTATTTTTGCTGATGGTAATAACTTATCTAACTCTTCTTTTTGTATTTTGTAGGTGGAACTCTCTGTTACAACTGCAATTTTATCTTTATCCTTATTTTTATCTCCACCTGAAGTAAAATGATTAAATGCAAAAATACCAAACACAACTAAAAATAAAATTGCACTTGTAATTAATGATTTTTTAGATAAAAACGCTTCCCTAAAATAAAATGAAAATACATGAGAAAATTTACGCATCTTTATTTCGCCCTCTCTACAAAGATTTCGTTTAATGTCGGCTCTAACATTTTAAATTGTCGTAAGCTAACACCTTGTTCTTGCAACTGTTGCAAAATCTTTAGAGCTTCTGCATCGTCTTGTATTTTCACATAAAGAAGGCCTTGTTGTTTTTCATACGGAACATCTATAACTTCGAGCCCTTTTTCATTCTCTACTGTATCTTCAACCGTTAAATTACGAAAACCATATTCTTTCTTTATATCACTTAATTGACCTTCTACGACCGCTTCACCTTTTTTCAAAATACATACATGCTGGCAAAAAGCTTCTACTTGCTCCATACGATGACTTGATAAAATAATTGTCTTTCCCCTTTGTACTTGTTCTTCAATAATACTAGCTAGCATCCCAGCATTAACTGGATCAAGTCCACTAAATGGTTCATCTAAAATAAGAAGCTCTGGATCATGAAGAAGAGCAGCAATTAATTGAATTTTTTGCTGGTTTCCTTTCGAAAGTTCTCCCGCTGTTTTGAATTTATATTCTGGGATTGCTAATCGCTCTAACCAGTGATCAATTGCAAGATCCACTTCTTTCTTCGTCATTCCTTCTAATCTACCAAAATAGCGTAGTTGATCTATTACTCTACTTTTTGTATATAATCCTCTTTCTTCTGGTAAATATCCAATCGTTATCCCGCTTTTACCAAATTCTTTTCCATCCCACGTAATAGAACCTTCATTTGGCGTTAATAAACCTAGTAACATTTTAATCGTCGTTGTTTTCCCTGCACCATTTCGGCCAAGTAACCCTAACACTTCACCTTTTGGTAACGAGATTTGCAAACCATTAACTGCTTTTGATTCTCCAAATAATTTCGTTAAGTTTTGAATTTGTAAACTCAATGTATATATCCTCCCCTTCAATAGCATTCTCGCTTTCATAATATGATTGTTTAAAAAACAACATATAGTAACCTTATTCCATCTTCTTATATACATTCCTTTTCTTCAGCTACTTAGTTTTTATCGCATCTTTTTTATGCATCTTATCTACTATAGGACAAACTACTATATATACAAAAGACAATATGCAAATGTTCATAAAAAAAAATACAAAAAATATTATATTTTAATATATAATATTAATTGATTTTCTAACATCAAGGAGGATACATATGAAGATGAAGAGGGGTATTACCACTTTATTATCTGTAGCCGTTCTTTCCACATCGCTTGTAGCATGTTCAGGAACAGCTGAGAAAACAGTGGCAAAAGAAGAGAAAGTAAAATTAACAGACCAGCAATTGATGGCTGATTTATGGTATCAAACAGCTGGCGAAACGAAAGCGCTGTACTACCAAGGATACAATATTGGTCAATTGAAGCTTGATGCAGCTCTTGCAAAAGGTACAAACAAAAAACCTGCTATCGTACTTGATTTAGATGAAACTGTTTTAGATAACAGTCCTCATCAAGCAATGAGCGTAAAAACAGGAAAAGGCTACCCTTATAAATGGGACGATTGGATTAATAAGGCTGAAGCTGAAGCCCTTCCAGGCGCGATTGATTTCTTAAAATATACAGAGTCTAAAGGTGTAGATATTTACTACATCTCAAATCGTAAAACGAATCAACTAGATGCAACAATTAAAAATCTCGAGCGCGTAGGTGCTCCTCAAGCAACGAAAGAACACATATTACTACAAGACCCGAAAGAAAAAGGAAAAGAAAAACGCCGTGAACTTGTTTCTCAAACACATGATATTGTCCTATTCTTCGGTGATAACTTATCTGATTTCACTGGTTTTGATGGAAAATCTGTAAAAGATCGCAATCAAACAGTAGAAGAATCAAAAGCACAATTTGGTGAGAAATTCATCATTTTCCCTAATCCAATGTATGGTGATTGGGAAGGCGCTTTATATGACTATGATTTCAAAAAATCAGATGCAGAAAAAGATAAAATTCGTCGTGACAACTTAAAATCATTTGATGCAAAATAAAAGAGGATGGCGAAAGCCATCCTCTTTTATTTTGTTTTCTCTGTTAAAGGCAAGATAAACACTTCCACACGCCTATTCTTTGCCTTTCCTTCTTGTGTATCATTTTTATCAATTGGACGATACTCTCCATAACCAATTGCACTAAAACTATCTGGTGGCAACTCCTTATTTTGAAGCAATACTTGCATAAAGTTCACAGCTCGCTGTGTACTCAATTCCCAGTTTGATGCAAATTTCGCATTGGCAATTGGAACATTATCAGTGTGACCAGATACAGTTATTTCACGAGGAGCTGCTGAAACAAGTAAATCAGACATCTCTTTTGCAATCCCTAACGATTCCAATTTCACATCTGCTTTCCCTGAATCAAATAGTACATTCTCTAATATCGTCACCATTAATCCCTTTTCGGTTAACTTAGTTTGAAAAGAAGAGGATAATTGGTTCTCATTAATATATTGATCAATCTTTTTTTGTAATGCTTTCAACTCATCCATTTCTTTCTTTTCATTAGCTCTAGCCTCTTCTTGTTTTTTTGCTTGTTCTGCCTCAAGGCTACTTGCTGATAATTCTTTTTCCTCATTCGGTTTTTGATCACTTAAAAACTCTTTATTTCCTGTTCCACCTGCTAGTTCACTGCGAAAAGCTACTGCCATCTGTTTAAATTTCGCAGCATCTATACTACTCATTGCAAATAAAACAATAAACAGCGCAAATAACAACGTTAGCATATCAGAATACGGAATTAACCAAGTTTCATCAATATGCTCTTCATGTTTTTTCTTTTTACCTCTTCTATTTTTCTTACTCCGCATTTTTTTCCGCTCCTTTTTCTAGCTTCTTACGCTCAGTCGCAGAAAGCGCACCTAAAATGCGGTTTTTCATAATAAACGGATATGTACCTTCTTGTAACATTAATAAACAATCAATAATTAAACATTTCTTCTCTAAATCAGCGGCAGACTTTTGCTTTAATTTATTTGCAAATGGATGCCATAATACGTAACCCGAAAAAATACCGAAAATTGTTGCAATAAACGCACCTGAAATAGCATGTCCTAACTTTTCAATATCAGTTAAATTTCCAAGCGCAGCTACAAGACCGATAACAGCACCTAAAACCCCCAATGTAGGTGCATATGTACCAGCTTGCGAAAAAATAGCAGCCCCTTTTGCATGCCTCTCTTCAATTGCTTCTAATTCGGCTTCTAAAATTTGTTCTAAATCTTCCGCAGATACGCCATCAATAACAAATTTCATACCACGCAAAAGAAATTCATCTTCAATTTTATCTAATTGTTGCTCTAAAGACAAAATACCATATTTTCTACTCTCAGATGTCCAATGAACAAATAATTCTAGCAACTGTTCATAACTTAAATCTTTTTTATTTGAACCAAAAAGAACTTTAAATAATTTTGGAACTCTTTTTAGTTGATTCATCGGAAACGCAATACATACTGCAGCAAATGTACCGACAAAAATAATTAATGCTGCGGCAGGGTTCATTAAGGCCATTACGTCAGCGCCCTTGACGACCATCCCCACTACTACCGCCACTACTCCTAAAATGATTCCAATAATTGTTGCAAAATCCATTCCCATTCACTCCTAGTCTATACAAGAAGTCCTTTATTCTCGATAATCGTTACATCTTATTATATATATATTGCATAAAAAATGAATTACATGAAAGATAAGAAATGAATTATGTGAAAAAATTCTACAATTTCACACATTTTCTGACATTTTCTTTGCATTTCTATTACGTTACGACTCTTATATTTCTTTTTCAACAAACTAGATTTATAATCAATAATAATACAAATTTTATTAAGAAAGGACTGTGATTACAGGGCATCATGAAAAAAATAGTAATTATTTCTGCCGCTACTATTGTAATCGGTATCACATCTTTCGCTTACTTCGGTTCTAAATCACCACTACAGAATGAGGCGAAAGCTGTCGAAAGTCAAAAACATAATAACCATCAAAAAGAAGAGATTCCTGCTTTTCCAAAAGCTGATCATAATGCAAAGAAACTAGATGATAATTTTTCCGTTGTAACAAATCCAGATTCTGATCTTGTATTGGTCAATAAACATCGTAAATTACCAGATGGGTACATTCCAGAAGATTTAACTAAACCGAACGTACCATTTACTAGTCCAAAAGATAAGGAGAAAACATTACTTCGTAAAGATGCTTCAGACGCGCTCGAAAAAATGTTCCAAGCAGCGAAAAAGGAAGGCTTAGAACTTACAGCAGTTTCAGGTTACCGTTCTTACAAACGCCAACAATCATTACATAACACATATATTAAACGCCAAGGAAAAGCTGAAGCTGATTCAGTAAGTGCAATTCCTGGAACAAGCGAGCATCAAACTGGTCTAGCAATGGATATTAGCTCAAAATCTGCTAAATTCCAATTAGAACCAATCTTCGGAGAGACCGCAGAGGGAAAATGGGTTGCAGAACATGCCCATGAGTTCGGATTTGTCATTCGTTATTTAGAGGATAAAACAAAGACAACAGAGTATGCATATGAACCGTGGCACTTGCGCTACGTTGGTAATCCATACGCCACATACATATATAAGCACCATCTAACATTAGAAGAGGCGATGGAGGACAAAAAATAAGAGAGCGAATCGCTCTCTTATTTTTTTTCATTCTATTATTGTAGCAACTTCTTCTTCCATTCTTCAGGCCATGGTTCGCCTCTTCCAGTTTTTTTCGATGCTTGCACCATTGTTCCACGCCCAACTAAACAAACTTCTCCCTCTGCATTTTTGACCATATAGTGTAAATCTAAAGAAGAATTCCCAACCGTCCCTGCCTTTACATATACTTTCAAATGCTCATCAAAATAAATTTGTTTTATGAAATTGCATTGTAGATCTGCGACGACTATCATCGTTTCTGAAGATTCATGTGTCCATTCTTGCATAAATCCAAGTTCTTTAAACAATGCGATACGTGCTTCTTCAAAATATGTAAAAGCAACGACGTTATTCACATGGCCAAACATATCTACTTCACCAAAACGAACTTTAACAGGATTATAAAATGAAAAACCACTTTCCCACTGCTCAAAGTCTTCAATATAAGAAATTCTCTTCATTGTTCCCTCTCCTTTTCTTTTATTAATACACAGAATAAACAGAAAAATTCAGTTATAAATATTGCCTCTTCAAAATGAAGAGGCAATATTTATTAATAGTTATTGTCGCTACCAAAGAAATCTTTGAACGATTGAATTGTTGTATCACGGTTTAATGCTGCAATTGAAGTTGTTAATGGAATACCTTTCGGACATGATTGCACACAGTTTTGAGAGTTACCACAGTTTGCAAGTCCTCCATCACCCATAATTGCACGTAAACGATCTGCTTTATGCATTTCACCAGTTGGATGCGAGTTGAATAAACGCGCTTGTGAAAGTGGTGCTGGTCCAATAAAGTCAGATTTACTGTTTACGTTCGGGCATGACTCTAAGCAAACACCACATGTCATACATTTTGAAAGCTCATATGCCCATTGGCGCTTTTTCTCTGGCATTCTTGGACCTGGTCCTAGGTCGTACGTACCATCGATTGGAATCCAAGCTTTCACACGTTTTAACGCGTTAAACATGCGACTACGGTCAACTTGTAAATCACGTACAACTGGGAATGTCTTCATCGGCTTTAAGCGAATTGGTTGTTCTAATTGGTCAATAAGAGCTGTACATGATTGACGTGGTTTTCCGTTAATCACCATCGAACATGCTCCACATACTTCCTCTAAACAGTTCATATCCCATGCAACTGGAGTTGTTTGGTTTCCTTTTGAGTCAACAGGATTACGACGAATTTCCATAAGCGCCGAAATAATATTCATATTAGGACGATACGGAATTTCAAACTCTTGTTCAAACTCTTGTGCATCTGGTCCATCTTGTCTCGTAATGATGAGGCGGATTGTTTTCTCAGACATGTTGTTTATCCCCCTTCTCTTCACCCTTAGCAGCTACATCATGTTTTGAAGAATAGTCACGTTTACGTGGTTTAATTAATGAAACATCCACGTCTTCGTAATGGAATGCTGGTGCATTTCCTTCTCCTTCAAATTTTGCCATCGTAGTTTTTAAGAAGTTTGCATCATCACGATTTGGGAATTCTGGTTTATAATGCGCTCCGCGGCTTTCATTACGGTTGTATGCCCCAATTGTAATAACACGCGCTAGCTCAAACATATTTGCAAGTTGGCGTGTAAATGAAGCACCTTGGTTACTCCATCTTGCTGTATCGTTAATGTTTATGCGTTTGTAACGAGCCATTAACTCTTCAATTTTCGCATCTGTTTCTAGTAATTTTTTATTTTCACGAACTACTGTAACGTTATCTGTCATCCATTCTCCAAGCTCTTTATGAAGAACATATGCATTTTCGTTACCATCAAGCGTTAAAATATTGTTAAATTTCTCTGTTTCGATTAATTCATTTTGCTCATATACAGTAGATGACACAGCATCAGATGATTTAGAAAGACCTTTCATATACTCAATTGCATTCGGTCCTGCTACCATACCACCGTAGATTGCTGATAATAGTGAGTTCGCACCTAGACGGTTACCACCGTGCATAGAATAATCACACTCACCTGCTGCAAATAAACCTGGAATACTTGTCATCTGCTTATAATCAACCCATAATCCGCCCATTGAATAGTGAACCGCTGGGAAGATTTTCATTGGTAGTTTACGAGGATCATCACCTGTAAATTTCTCATAGATTTCAATAATTCCACCAAGTTTAATATCTAGTTCTTTTGGATCTTTATGAGAAAGATCTAGATATACCATGTTTTCACCGTTAATACCTAGTTTTTGCTCTACGCAAACATCAAAGATTTCACGCGTTGCAATATCACGAGGTACAAGGTTTCCGTAAGCTGGATATTTTTCTTCTAAGAAGTACCATGGCTTACCATCTTTATATGTCCAAACACGTCCACCTTCACCACGTGCAGATTCACTCATAAGACGTAACTTATCGTCTCCAGGAATTGCTGTTGGATGGATTTGAATGAACTCACCGTTCGCATAATATGCACCTTGCTGATATACAGCAGATGCAGCTGTACCTGTATTAATAATGGAGTTCGTTGATTTTCCGAAGATGATACCAGGGCCCCCTGTTGCCATAATCACGGCATCAGCTTGGAAACTTTTAATCTCCATAGTTTGTAAGTCTTGTGCAACGATTCCTCGGCACACACCTTCGTCATCCACAACAGCTCGTAAGAAATCCCAACCTTCATATTTCGTTACAAGTCCTGCTACTTCATGGCGACGTACTTGCTCATCTAATGCGTATAGTAATTGTTGACCAGTTGTTGCGCCAGCAAATGCTGTACGGTGATGTTGTGTTCCACCAAAACGACGGAAATCAAGAAGTCCTTCTTCCGTACGGTTGAACATAACACCCATGCGGTCCATTAAATGAATAATACCAGGTGCTGCTTCACACATCGCTTTAACTGGTGGTTGGTTCGCTAAGAAATCCCCACCATAAATTGTATCGTCAAAGTGGATCCATGGAGAATCCCCTTCACCTTTCGTATTTACGGCACCGTTAATTCCACCTTGGGCACATACAGAATGTGAACGTTTTACTGGTACTAATGAAAACAGTTCAACATTTACCCCTGCTTCTGCCGCTTTAATCGTTGCCATTAAGCCAGCCAAGCCACCGCCGACTACTATAAGTTTCCCTTTCATGCTCTCCCACTCCTTACTGGTTTGCTAGCTGTGGATCGATGAACGCTAATAATGCACTCACACCTACATAAGATAGACCTAAGAAAATAGCTAATGTTACATAAGTAGAGATTCTTTGTGAACGTGGAGATACTGTAATTCCCCAGCTTATGCAGAATGTCCATAGTCCATTTGCAAAGTGGAAAATGGTTGAAACAACACCAACTAAGTAGAATGCAAACATAGCTGGATTGCTTAAAATATCTGCCATCATATCATAGTTTACCTCTTTACCTAACATTGCTTGAATACGAGTTTCCCAGACGTGCCAAGAAATAAATATCAGCGTAACGATACCTGAAATTCGTTGGAAGACGAACATCCAGTTACGGAAATAACCGTAAGATACCGCATTGTTCTTAGCTGTAAATGCAATATATAAGCCATATATAGCATGGTACAGTATAGGTAAAAAGATGATGAAAATTTCTAGCGCATACCGGAATGGAAGGAGCTCCATAAAGCCTGCAGCTTTGTTAAAAGCCTCTGCTCCTCTTGTTGCAAAGTTGTTTACTACTAAATGTTGCGTCAAAAAGACACCAACCGGGATGACCCCCATTAATGAGTGCCACTTACGAAACGTATACTCGCGGCCTTTCATGTCCCCATTACCCCCCTTGAATGTTTGACTGCTGTTTTCAGATTAGTTTACAACAATAATGTTTTTTCACTATTGGCATAAGAAAAACTGAAAAAATTATTCGAAATATTTCAGCATAATTTGATACCAAGTTCATTTTACTCCTATTTTTGTCGAAGCGTCAAGAAAACGTATACATAATTTGCATATAATTTGCCATTTCTTTTTTTCTTCTTATATATTCAGATTTCCCAAAGAAAAATCTGTTTTTATAAATGAGAAATGTTATATAATAATCCCTATAGAAAGAGGGGAATATTGTGAGCAAAAATACAATCGATATAACATCTTTAGAAGATGTTTCATTGAACGCCTTCGCTTATGAATTACTGCGTGAAGAACTACTACCTGATTTAATTGGTAATGATTTAGATGGAATTTTATACTGGTCCGGTAGAAATCTTGCAAGAAAATATCCGCTAGAAACCATTGAAGAAGTTATTCAGTTTTTCGAAAAAGCCGGTTGGGGCACTTTAAGCATCGTTGAGCATAAACGTCGTGAAATGCAGTTCCAACTTAAAAGTGCACTCATTGCTGAGCGTCAAAAACAAAAAAGACATTCTTCTTATCAATTAGAAGCTGGATTTATCGCCGAGCAAATTCAAAGACAAAGAAACGTCATTGCCGAGTCCTACGAAGAACAGAAAAAACGTTCAGACTCTATTACATTTCTTGTTAAATGGGATATAAAAGATCTCATTGAAGTGTAGCATTTACCTACAGTCAACTAAACTAGACATATACGTTTAGTTGACTTTTTTGTATATTCATTCAGGTGTGTTTATTTCAAATCTTCAGAAATTATACCAAAAAACAGAAGACATTGTAAACTACAACGTCTTCTTATCTGTTAAATAAGTATAAATCGTCTCCGCTACATTTTTCGGCATACCCGCTTCGACAAATTCCGATATGGAAGCTTCTTTCATCTTTTTTAATGAACCAAAATGTTTTAACAATACCTTTTTCCGTTTATCACCGATTCCTGGAATATCATCCAATGCTGATTGAATAACAGATTTCCCGTGTAATTGACGATGGAATATAATTGCAAATCGATGCACTTCATCTTGAATGCGCTGCAATAAATAAAATTCTTGGCTATTCCTCGCAAGCATAACAGGCTCAGGCGGATCGCCAATAATTAAATGTGATGTTTTATGTTTTTCATCTTTGACAAGCCCTGCCATTGGAATATATAATCCAAGCTCGTTTTCAAGAACATCACTTGTAGCCGCGAGATGCCCTTTTCCCCCATCGATAATTATTAAATCTGGCAAGGGTAATTTTTCCTTTAATGCCCTCGTATAACGGCGCCTCACCACTTCCCTCATAGACTCGTAATCATCTGGCCCTTGGACTGTTTTAATTTTATATTTCCGATATTCTTTCTTCGCTGGTTTCCCATCGATAAAAGCAATCATTGCTGAAACAGGATTTGTCCCTTGAATATTCGAGTTATCAAACGCTTCAATACGATATGGCGTTTCAATACCGAGCTGCTTCCCTAAATTGTCAACAGCTTTAATCGTCCGCTCTTCATCGCGTTCAATTAAGTAAAATTTCTCTTCTAGTGCAATTCTCGCGTTTTTATTTGCTAATTCCACAAGATCTTTTTTCTTCCCACGCTTCGGCTGTGTCGCTTCAACTTCTAAAAATCGCTCTACTAATTCTGAATCTATACTTCCTGGAACGACAATTTCCTTCGGCTTAAAATGACTACTGTTTTCATAAAATTGACCGATAAACGTTAAAAATCCCTCTTCTGGTTCATCATAGATTGGAAACATAGAAACATCACGTTCAATTAGCTTTCCTTTTCGAACGAAGAAAACTTGAACACACATCCACCCTTTATCAACTGCATATCCAAACACGTCACGATCCACTAAATCACTCATAATCATCTTTTGTTTTTCCATAATTGCATCAATATGAGCAATTTGATCTCGCAACTCTTTTGCCCGTTCAAATTCTAACTTCTCTGAAGCCTCATACATTTTTGTTTCTAATTCTGAACGAACTTCTTTATGTCCACCATTTAAAAACTTAATAATTTCATCTACAATTTCTTTATTTTGTTCTTCCGTTATTTCTTTTACACAAGGTGCTAAACATTGTCCCATATGATAATAGAGACAAACTTTATCCGGCATATTGGTACATTTACGAAGCGGATACATACGATCTAATAACTTTTTCGTTTCATGAGCTGACTGGGCGTTCGGATAAGGACCAAAGTACTTTCCTTTGTCCTTTTTTACATTTCGCGTAATGAGTAAACGCGGCTGCTTTTCAGCTGTAATTTTAATAAAAGGATATGTTTTATCATCTTTTAATTGAATATTATATTTTGGATCATACTTTTTAATTAAATTTAACTCTAAAATAAGAGCCTCCAAATTTGAGGAGGTTACAATATATTCAAAATCTACAATTTCTCCTACAAGCCTAAGTGTTTTCCCATCATGCGAACCAGTAAAGTACGAGCGCACACGATTTTTGAGTACCTTTGCTTTTCCGACGTATATAACCGTTCCCTGTTTATCCTTCATTAAATAACAACCAGGTTGATCGGGCAAAATTGCTAACTTCTCTTTTAAATGCTCGTGCACTCGTCTCCCTCCATTTCTACATGCTTATCATTTTTATTTTCATACGAAAACATACTATGCTAAAACACCCAACATACGTTCTTTTATTGTAACGGAAAGCGACAGAAAAAGAAAATATTATAAAATAAAAAAAGCTGCCTCATGGCAGCTTTTTTTATTAGAAGTGTTTAGAAACTAATTCTACTAACGCTTCTTTCGGTTTGTAACCTAACGCTTGATCAACCACTTTACCATCTTTTAACACGAAAAGAGCTGGAATGCTCATTACTTCGAATTGACGAGCAGTTTCTTGGTTTTCATCAACGTCAACTTTTACTACCTTTACTTTCTCGCCTAACTCTGCATCGATTTCCTCTAATACAGGAGCGATCATTTTACAAGGTCCGCACCAAGGCGCCCAGAAATCTAATAATACAACACCTTCGCTAGTTTCAGCTGCGAAGCTTTGGTCATTTGCATTTACAATTGCCATTTTATTTCCTCCTTCAAGTATATTCTACCAAGAGTATATCATTAACTTATATACGTGGCGAATATTATGTATCGTTATGTATTGTAACAAAAAAATGTTCCTTTATACTATATAAAAATACGGATTAAATACTAAAAAGATGAGAGACAGGGGATCTCTCACCTTTTTCTATATATAGGGGTACTTCACTTGGAACTCAAGGGTACTCAAATCATGAATGTACTTTTAACTTTTTAAACTCTTCTGTTAAAAGAGGTACTACTTCAAATAGATCACCGACAATACCGTAGTCAGCTACTTTGAAGATACTAGCTTCTGGATCTTTATTAATCGCAACAATTATTTTTGAGTTAGACATACCAGCTAAATGCTGAATCGCACCAGAAATACCGCATGCAATGTATAGGTCTGGCGTAACAACTTTACCAGTTTGACCAATTTGTAATGAGTAATCACAATACTCAGCGTCACAAGCACCACGAGATGCTCCAACAGCGCCGCCTAGTACGTCAGCTAACTCTTTTAATGGTTTAAATCCTTCTTCGCTCTTCACACCACGTCCACCAGCGATAATAACTTTTGCTTCAGAAAGGTCTACACCTTCTGCTGTTTTACGGACAACATCTTGAATAATTGTACGTAAATCTTTCACATCTACTGTAATAGAAGACACGTTACCGCTGCGAGACTCATCTTTTTCAAGAGTTGCAATGTTATTTGGACGCACTGTCGCAAATAAGATACCCTCTGTTACAATCTTCTTCTCAAACGCTTTACCAGAGTAAATCGGACGAGTGAAGATAACATTTCCACCTTCAACCTCTAAAGCAGTTACGTCAGAAACTAGACCAGCTTCAAGCTTCGCCGCTAATTTTGGTGATAAATCTTTACCAAGTGCTGTATGTCCAAATACAATTCCTTCTGGTTTTTCTTCAGCATATACAGCTAAAAACGCTTGTGCATAGCCATCAGATGTATATGATTTTAATTTATCATTTTCAACTGTCACAACGCGATCTGCACCGTAATGAATCAATTCATTTGCAAAAGAGGTAACGCTGTCTCCAACTAGAAGACCTACCACTTCACCGCCTTCTGCAATTGTTTTTGCTGCTGCTACCGCTTCAAACGAAACGTTACGTAGCGATCCGTCACGAACTTCACCCATTACTAATACTTTACGAGCCATAGATTTTCCCTCCTGCATATATAATTTCGTATTTTATTAGATTACTTTCGCTTCTGTATGGAGCAACGATACAAGTTCTTTTACTTGATCTTGCAGCTCGCCTTGTAACACTTTTCCTGCATCTTTCTTAGGAGGCAAATAGATTTCAATTGTTTTTGTTTTTGCTTCCACATCATCTTCTTCTAAATCTAAATCATCTAATTCTAATTCTTCTAGTGGCTTCTTCTTCGCTTTCATAATACCTGGA
This sequence comes from Bacillus sp. LK2, assembly GCF_001043575.1. Classification (NCBI taxonomy): domain Bacteria; kingdom Bacillati; phylum Bacillota; class Bacilli; order Caryophanales; family Bacillaceae; genus Bacillus; species Bacillus sp. LK2. The sequence continues at coordinate 55,360 of NZ_LDUK01000016.1, read as the reverse complement.
AGCGATGGATAACGCGGTTCATTTAAACCTTGTTGCGCTGTTACTAAAACCGGTAATGATGTTTCAATTACTTCTGTATCCCCTTCAACATCACGCTCGATTTTCACATTTGTACCATCAATTTCAAGCTTTGTAATTGTCGTTACATATGGAATATTTAACGCTTCAGCTACACGTGGACCAACTTGTCCAGATGCACCGTCAATCGCAACGTTTCCACCTAAAATTAAATCTACTTCTTTATCTTTCAAATATTCAGCAAGCACTTTTGCCGTTGTGAACTGGTCACCATTCTCAACATCATCTTCAATGTTAATTAATACCGCTTTATCGCAACCCATCGCTAATGCTGTGCGAAGTTCTTTTTCACTCTCCTGGCCACCAACTGTTACAACAGTAACTTCTCCACCTTGTGCATCTCTTACTTGAATTGCTTCTTCAATCGCATATTCATCGTAAGGGTTGATGATGAATTCCGCTTCGCCATCGTAAATTGCACCGTTTTTAATTACGATTTTTTCTTCTGTATCAAATGTTCGTTTCATGAGTACGTAGATGTTCATTCCATTTACCCCCTTATTTTTCAGAAAGATTCTATCAATTTTAAAATTCTGTTAATTTATATTAAAAAAATATTTGGACTACCTACCACTAAATGAAGGCTTACGTTTTTCTAAAAATGCTGCTACGCCTTCTTTTCCATCTTCACCCGTAAATACTTCACCAAAAATCTGTGATTCACGTTGTACACCTTCATAATAATGAGACGATTTTGTTGTTTGTAATAACTCTAACACAGCACGAATTGTTGCCGGACTTTTTCCAGCAATCTGCTTTGCAATTTTAAGCGTATCTTCTAAAAGTGATTCTTCAGAAAGTACCCCGTTAACAAGTCCCCATTTCAATGCCTCTGCACCAGTAATTGGTGTACTTGTTAACATCATTTCACAAGCTTTCGCTTTACCAACATAACGCGGTAAGCGCTGTGTACCTGCAAAACCAGGAATTAATCCAAGTGTTAACTCAGGTAAACCAAGCTTTGCACTTTCAGTTACAAAGCGCATGTGGCAAGACATAGCAAATTCAAGGCCGCCGCCAAGTGCCGCTCCATGAATTGCCGCAATAACTGGTTTTGAACATTTTTCAACACGCTCAAACGTAACTTGCCCAAGCTGTGCTAATTCTGTCGCTTGCTTCGCTTCAGTAACAGATGTAAATTCTTTAATATCTGCTCCCGCTGAGAAGAAGCGCCCTTCGCCATGTAGAACAACAACACGAATGTTATCATCCTTTTCCACTTGATCGATTAATTCAGTAACGTCATGCATAACTTGTGAAGACATCGCATTAGCTGGCGCATGGTTTAACGTCGCCACGGCGATATGGTCTTCAACTCTTACAGATAGGAATTTCAACATGATCCCTCCCATTATTGACGATAACCACAAGCTGCAATAAGTAGCCCATGTACCGTTTTTGAAAGTGCGACCAGATCATACTTATGATCGCTCATTACCCAATTGGTCACAACTTCATCTACTGTTCCAAAGATCATTTGTCTTGCCACGCGAACATTTAAATCCGCCTGAAATTCACCTTGCTTTATACCTGTCTCTAAAATCTCATCCATGACTTGTAAGTAGCCTTTTAATACTTCATTTATCTTGAGGCGCAAGTCTTGATTGGACTGTCTTAGCTCTAATTGTGTAACGATAGCAAGAGGATCATTTTGCGACAACAGCAAGAAGTGCGTTTCTACCAACATAAATAACTTCGCTACAGCGCTTTCAATTCCTGCTATTTTTTGACGAATTGTTTCAACAAATTCTCCCATCTTCTCTTGGAATAAGGATATTAATATATCTTCTTTATTTTTAAAATATAAATAAATCGTGCCATCAGCTACCCCAGCTTGCTTTGCAATTTTAGAAACTTGCGCTTGATGGTATCCATTCTCCGCAATCACAATGACTGCTGCATCAATAATTTGATTGTATTTCGGTCTATTTTTCTTCACTTTACTGTCCCCTTCAAGAAGATGACTGAATGAATAGTCATTCATATTCTTATAATACTGACTATTTAGAAAAGTGTCAATCCTATTTTTTCAAAAAGAAAGGGCCTTAGCCCGTTTGTTCATCCTCATTCTTTCTCTTCTCTTCATCTATTAGGACACGTCGTAAAATTTTTCCAACTGTCGTCTTCGGCAACTCACTTCTAAACTCATATACTTTCGGGACTTTGTAAGCTGCTAAATATTTACGTGCAAACTGATCTAATTCTTCTTCAGAACATTCGACGCCTTTCTTCAAAACAACAAACGCTTTTACAGTTTCCCCTCGATACGGATCAGGAACACCGATTGTTACCACTTCTTGCACCTTTTCGTGTTCATATAAAACCTCTTCTACTTCACGAGGATATACATTAAAACCGCTAGCAACAATCATATCCTTCTTACGATCTTTCACATAGAAAAAGCCATCCTCATCCATGTATCCTACATCACCTGTATGGAGCCAGCCATCTTGCAATACAGCCGCTGTTTCCTCTGGCTTATTCCAATACCCTTTCATAATTTGTGGGCCTTTTACAACAATTTCACCAATTTCACCCGGAGGTAATGCCTCTCCTGTTTCAAGTGACATAATGATTGCCTCTGTGTCTGGCCACGGCACCCCAATACTTCCCGGCACGCGTTTTTCCCACAAAAAATTCCCATGTGTAACTGGTGATGACTCCGTTAATCCATAACCTTCTACTAATTTACCACCTGTAACTCTCTCAAACTCTTCCTGCACTTCTACCGGAAGCGGCGCAGAGCCACTAATACAAGCCTGAATAGAAGAAATATCGTATTCTTTTAGAAGGGGACTATTTAATAAAGCAATATAAATGGTTGGTGCTCCTGGAAATAGTGTGACTTTATGTTTTTTAATTGCTTCAAAAACCATTTTCATATCAAACTTCGGAATAAGCACCATTTTATATCCTTGCATAATACTTAAATTCATTACAGCTGTCATCCCGTACACATGAAAAAACGGAAGGACACCAAGAATTACTTCTTCTCCTTCTTTACAATTATATAACCAATGCGCTCCCATTAAAGTGTTCGAAACGAGGTTTTTATGCGTCAACATAACCCCTTTTGGAAATCCTGTCGTTCCCCCTGTATACTGCAAAAGAGCTAGATCATTTTCAGGATTACAGGGAACTTCAACATCCGTATTTACTTCTCTTTCTACTGAATCCCAAAGATGAATCGTTTCACTTTCTGATACTTTCACAACTAAATTCGACTGCTTTTTTTGTACAAATGGATACAATAAATTTTTAGGGAAAGGTAAAAAATCTGCAATACGGGTTACGATAATATGTTCAAGCTTTGTCGTATTTTGAACATTCGTCACTTTCGGAAATACTAAATCCAGGCAAAGAATTACTTTTGCTCCCGAGTCACGCAGCTGATACTCCAGCTCTCTTTCTGTATAAAGTGGATTTGTTTGTACAACAATTCCTCCCGCAAGTAATGTACCATAATAACCAATTACAGATTGCGGACAGTTCGGCAACATAATAGCAACTCGATCCCCTTTTTCCACACCTAGCGTTTGAAGATAATTTGCAAATCTCTTCACCTTATCATGGAAATCTGAAAATGTAATATCCTTCCCTAAAAAGTGAAGCGCTTTCTTTTCTGAATAACGAGAAGCCATCTGTTCTACATATCCATGAAGTGGCTGAATATCATAAGAAATTGTCTCTGGAATTTCATCTGGATAACTCTGTAACCAAGGTTTTTCCACTCTCATTCCCCCTTCCAATATTTGCGAAAATAAATGAATGTTCATTCATGATGGTTGTTTTCATTATATTATAGTCATAACAACGTTACAATCATAATATTCTGACTTTTATATAACTATGCCTTTAACTTCTTAATTAAGTATTCTTTATTAAACAGGGATTATATTATCTCTCACGAATTTAATCTATGAACGAAAATAGGGGGGATAACAATGTACCAAACAATTGAAGGCTTTCTACAATCATGGAAATACGAAGCTGAGTCTACTCAGAAAATGCTTGATGCATTAACGGATGAATCTTTATCACAAGAAATTGCGCCTGGACACTGGACTTTAGGACGAGTTGCTTGGCATATCGTTACTGCAATTCCAATTATGCTATCAGGGACAGGATTAAAGTTTGAAGGCGAAACGAAAGATTATCCTGTTCCGACTTCAGCAAAAACAATTGCTGATGGGTATCGCAAAGTGAATGCAGCTTTTGTTGAAGCACTTCAAAGTGAATGGGCAGATAAAGACTTATCTACTATTAATGACTTCTTTGGTCGCCCTATGCCGAATTCTATATTTTTAATGACACTCATTAATCATCAAAATCACCACCGTGGACAGATGACTGTTTTAATGCGACAAGCAGGATTAATAGTTCCTGGTGTATACGGTCCTGCAAAAGAAGAATGGGCTGCGGCTGGAATGGAAGCTCCTAAAATGTAACAACAAAAAAAGACAAGGTGTTTACACATCTTGTCTTTTTCTGTAACTTGTTTCATGTGAAACTATTTTTTGCTAAATGGTTGTTTTATGGAAAAAACACGTTAAAATGAATACATATTATGAGGAGGGGCAACCAAATTGAATACAAAAAATAAAAAAATAGCTATGGGAACTCTTTTACTAACTTCTATTATTGGAGTTATCGGTGTATCCCTTTACTTCACATATTATGGTACTCCTTGGGGAAAACAAACAGCAATTGCCGAATCAAAAAAGTATATTACAAAATACTTTAATCTAGATGCGGAAGTCAAAAATACTTCTTACGATGCTAAAATGAATAGCTATGCAATCTCCTTTGAAACAAGTGCAGACGGAGAGTTTACTATCGAATATAAAAGTCCTAATAACTTTAACATTTCTCCAGGAGTTCAAGAGTATTTAAGTAAACACTACAAATTTACAGAGTAGTAACGAAGCATACATATACAAAAAAGAGTTGGTGTAACGCCAACTCTTTTTTACTTATTCTTGTCATACCGTTGCATCTTCCTTCTCAATATTTTTAATTCCATAATAAGCAATCGCCATACCGATCGCTGCAAATGTGAATTGAAGAGGGAGAAAAGTCGCTATAGGAAACATTGGCTGGTTATTAATTGCGATTGACACAACGATAATAGATGAAACGATTGTAGTTGGCACCGAATGTTTACGCATTCCGAAATATAGAGGGATTAAACTTATTCCCGCTGTTGCAATTGCTAAAGGTACAAGATTTACCCCTTCTTGAATTAATTGATCTACTGTAAATGAATTAGGAAGAATTGAAAAATAACTATCTATCCCAAAGAAAACTCCTACTACTAAAATGTTAGATAAAATAACTGTTATAAATGTTACGATCGCTGTAATAGCCAACTTACTAACCATCATTTTCTTCCGGTTAATTGGATAAGAAAACATAAGTAGTATTGTTTTATTTTTATATTCATCAATTATTAACTTGGCTATTAGTACACCACCAAAAATAATAAATGTTCCTCTTACTGACGCACTAGCCATCAACAAAATTGCTTGAGGATCCCTTATTTCTGGATCTCCTTCTATTTGAGCAACGAAACCAACCAAGATTAATAGCGCCAGTATGGTGATATTTGCAATAATTGCTCCCTTCACATACCATCCAAGCTTAAACTTCTTCAGTTCTAGCTTCATAAGTCGTAGCATTATAGTCCTCCTTCCATGTAAGCCACTTAAAATTTAATTGATATAAATTGCAATTACTATTATTTTTTTCACTATTCATATCCCAGTTCGTTGTTGTTTTAAGCTTGCTTCACGCCACATCAATCTTGTCGATTTTACGATACGAAAGATGACTAATAAAAATACCTAATAAACAGAGCACAATTGGGATAGCTATAAAGTCAAACATACTTACTTGACCGCTTCCAGCCCCAACGTTACCACTAATCAGCATTCCTATTATTACTGCAGAAGTAATCGTTGTCGGTGTCGATTTCTTTCTCATCCCAAAAAATAAAGGAATTAAACTTATACCAGATATCATAAATGCACTTATAATAGTAGTTGGAACGCTAGCTATTATTTCGCCTATCGTAGCAGGCGTTTCAATCAGTCCCATCATTGGACTTACAAAAAACACGAGCAAACTAATAATGAAAGTAGCGATAATCGTGCTCACAAAACAAAAACAAAAAACAATTGTTAATTTCGCTCTCATTAGCATTTTCCTTTGCAGTGGGTACATAAATAGTAGTTGTATTGTTTTGTTCCTATACTCATCAATTACTAAACGTGATAAAATGACCGAACTAAAAATAATGCATGTTATCCTAATAAAAATATTTGCTACAGCCATTTGCTGTGTGAAGTCAGAGAGGAGCACTTCTGCCTCGCCTTTAGCTCCCAATGCCATAAGGCTTACTACAGCAAAAATTGCTATAATACAAATTGCTACACTTTTAAAGCAGCTAGATAATTGATGTTTTTTCCATTCAAGCTTCATTAATTTAAGCATATAAACCACGCCTCCATTCCTTATATAACTATCTCTACGCTAATAACATTCTAATTCCAGCTGTAATTACGCTTAATATCCCTATCACTAGTAAAATTAACACCCATTTCCGCTCTGGTTTTCTATAATATAAAATTCCACTTATGAACATTACGATCAATCCACTTACTAGATTCAGCACTAATAAATTCATCATCATAACTCCCTATTGAAATAGTTTTTCACATTCAAAATGGCAGCAACAATCCACTAAGCATGAATTCCTTCTCCATCCATGACATTTAAGAAATACTCTTCTAAAGAGCTATGTTTCTTATTAATACTTTCAATTTCCACATCGTTCATAATAAGTGCTTTTGAAATTGCTTGCTGCGTCACCGCCACTTCATAAACACGAATCATATTTCCACTCATTATTTTGTAATTTTTTATACCGAGTTTATCTTCTAAAATATAAGCTGCACGTTTCACATCAGGAATAGTAATTTCAATGTACTCTGTTTGTTTTCCATTAATACTCTTCATTGAAACTTCTTTTATTAGCTTCCCATTTTGAATAACACCAATTGTATCCGCCATTTGTTCCATTTCACCTAAAATATGACTAGAAACTAATAAAGTAATGCCATATTCTTTGCAGAGCATTTTAAACAAGTCTCGTAATTCTTTAATACCAATTGGATCTAAGCCGTTAATCGGTTCATCTAAAATAAGAAGCTCTGGTTTTGTCATGATTGCTCTTGCAATACCCAGTCTTTGTTTCATCCCTAATGAAAAATCTTTTACTTTTTTATTGTCTATGCCGTGCAGTTTCACTAAATTCAAAGCATGATCAATTGCGTTCTTATCGTAATAACCCATGTATTCACAATGTAAATCCAGATTTTCCTTCGCCGTTAATTTATCATAAAAAATCGGATATTCAATAATCGTTCCCATACGCTTTAACAATTCATAAGATGTATCTGTTAATTTCTCACCGAAAATTTCAATATCTCCGCTCGTCGGTTTAATTAAATTCGTAATCATTTTCATAATTGTTGTTTTACCAGCACCATTCGGTCCTAAAAAGCCATAAATTTCTCCTTTTTTCACATGCATGTTGACACCAGAAATAACTTCTTTTCCTTCGAATACTTTCGTTAACTGGTTCGTTTTTAATATATATGTCATATCGCTTTCCCCTTTCGCACCACTTTCTATTTACATAATAGACAATGGAAATCTCTTTTTTCTTACCCGTTCCTTACAAATTCCTTACGTTCAAAAAAGCTTGTAGAATAACCTTCTCTACAAGCTAAAACTCCATTTTTTTCAATATAATTGTAAAGGTTGTTTTTTCATATGGCTTACTAGAAAGATGAATTTTTCCATCCATTGCTTCTACAAGCCTTTTCGTAATCGTTAAACCTAGACCACTGCCCTGGTACAATCTATTTCTTGAATCTTCAAGTGTGTACATACGCTCAAATACTTTATCAATATGAGATTCATCAATTCCTTTCCCTTTATCCCATACGTCTATATACACACTCGTTTCATCCTCTCTTAATACCATACCGAGCGCCTTCCCATCATATCCATAGGCAATCGCATTTGATATTAAATTGTTTAACACCCTTCCAATCACTTCTGCATTTCCAAATGCATATATATTTCTCTCTGGTATATCAATATGAACCTCGAATCCTTTCGAGGTTAATAAATCATAAAACGATAAAATCTTTTCCCTGCATATTTCATTCATGTTTATCTTCGTTATTTCAATTGCTTTATCACCAGATTCCAGTTTTGCTAAATCGAAAAACTTATGAATCAGTTCCATTACTTCTAATGTTTTCACATGTACCTTTTGTAATAATAATTGCCGTTCTTCTCCATTTATCGTTTTATCTAAATTTAACATTTCTGTATATCCAAGAATGACGGTAAGCGGCGTTTTTAAATCATGTGAGATGTTCGAAAGCATTTTTCTCATCGAAATTTCTACTTTCGCATGATCTGCATTCGTTTTCTGTTTCGCATCTAACAAATGATTAATAGTAACTAATAGTTTTTGCAGTTCTTTATCGTCTGTCATAACTAATAGCTTCTCACCAGTTTTCTCTTTTACAATATCCTCTAATTTTTCATATGTATAACGTAAATTTCTACTATTATTTTTTCGAATTTTATATTGTACATAAATTATTATTAGCAATATACAAATAACGGCCGTTAAAAAAGTAACCATACTACATCCCTTCCAGCTTATAACCGATGCCCCACAATGTTTTTACATACGCTGGGTTAGATGGATCAGTTTCAATTTTCTCGCGCAATCTTCTCATATGGACATTAATAACGTTGTCATCACCATAATATTCTTCATTCCAAATTAGTGAATAGATTTGCGCTTTCGTAAATACACGATTTTGGTTCTTTACAAACAGTTTTAAAATCTCAAATTCTTTTAAAGTAAGTTTAAGCTGTCTTCCCTTTTTCTCTACAGTAAAATTAATTGGGTCAATTATTAAATCACCAATCTGAATGGTCTCATCTTTTGATTCCACAGCTGAATACTTTGTAGATCTTCGAATAGCAGCTTTTACACGCGCTGCTAGTTCAATCATAGAAAACGGTTTACAAATGTAATCATCCGCTCCAAGACCTAAACCAACTGCCTTATCAACATCTGTATCCTTCGCTGACATCATTAAAATCGGAACGGCACTTTTCTCTCGAATGATTCGCACAACCTCTAAGCCATCCAACTTCGGCATCATAATATCGAGAATGATCAAATCAAATGAACCTTTTAAAAATGCGGTAACTCCTTCTTCTCCATCAGATGCGATTGTAACTTGAAAACCTTCTTTTACTAAATATGTTTCAACCATCTCTTGAATTGAGACATCATCTTCAACTAATAAAATATGATGTGACATATTCTCATCCCCTTTTTACAAACATTAACATTTCAATTGTATCGCAACGAATGAATGCTGGAAAGAATTATATGAATTTTCAAACCAACTTCCCTTCCTTCCTTAACAATGATATGATGAAATTCACTACTATTGTTCATAATTAACTTTATATAAAGGAGACTTATCATGTCAGAAAACAAAAAAGTAAGCTTAGCTGATTTAATGCGCGAACAACTTGCAAAGAAAAAGCAAGGAAATGGAAATGGTTCAAATAATACAAATCAAAGCCAAGCAACGAAAAAATTACAAAACCAACAAACGAAGAAAACAAACAACCAACGTAGACGTACAGGTGTGTAAATGAACGGGCAAAAACGATCTAACATCGCGCCAGGTCTTGAAGTTGATATTGTGTTAAAACAAGATCAACGAACTGGTAAGTTAACAAGAGGAATTGTAAAAGATATTTTAACGAATTCCCCTTCCCATCCGCACGGCATTAAAGTAAGATTGCAGGACGGACAGGTTGGTAGAGTACAAAATATTGTTCAATAAAGAAAAGGAGCTCATTTAAAATTGAGCTCCTTTTCTTATTTTCATTACCCTTTAATTTTTTCGACGAAAACTACTTTTAAATAGTCTCCCTCTTTAAATTGATCAATTGTACGGAAATCTTCGGGTAAAGAATGTTCTTCTAATATTTTATATTTGCCGTTCATTTCTTTAAATGCTGTATCGATAAAGCCTTTAAATTTTTTCATATCGAATGCGCTACAATTTGTAGAAGCTACGATAATACCGTTATTTTCTGTAATGGCAATTGTTTCTTTTAATAAATTTTTATAATCTTTCGCTGCACTGAATGTATATTTTTTCGAACGTGCAAAGCTTGGAGGATCAAGTACAACCATATCAAATTTCATCTTTTTCTTAGCTGCATATTTGAAATATAGAAATACATCTTCTACAATAATATCTTGCGCTTCGTAATCAATTTCATTTACACTGAACTGCTCAATCGTTTTACTTAAACTACGATTTGCAAGGTCAACACTCGTTGTTTTACTTGCGCCGCCAAGTGCTGCAAATACAGAAAAAGCTCCAGTATAGGAGAACATATTTAAAACTGTTCTTCCTTTTGCATATTTATCACGAATTTGTTTTCGAACGTTACGCTGATCTAAAAATACACCAACCATCGCCCCGTCATTTAAATATACAGCAAAGTTTACACCGTTTTCTTTTACGATAAGTGGAAACTCACCGCGCTCTCCTGCTACAAAATCATCATCTTCAATGTATTTCCCTTTCGTATCAAAACGTTTTTTCTCATAAATACCCTTAAAGTTTGCTACTTTTTGAAGTGCTTCTACGATTTCATCACGGAAAGTATAAATCCCTTCACTATACCAACTTATTACGTAATAACCGTCATAATAATCGATGATTAAACCACCAAGACCATCGCCCTCACCATTCACAACACGAAATGCTGTTGTATCATTTGATTTATAAAAATCTTTTCGTTTATGTAAAGCAGATTTGATTTTACTTTCAAAGAAAGGTTGATTAATTTGCTCCTTCTCTTTTCTCGTTAAAATCCATCCATATCCTTTATTTTGTTTTCCATAATAGCCTTTTCCGATGAATTGGTTCTTCTCATCTACTACTTTGATGATTGTCCCTTCTTCACGTACATCATTTAAATTTTGGATAGCATCTTTTAAAATAAGCGGATATCCACTTTTAATTTCTTTTATAAACTTCGGTTTTATTTTTATAGTTACTTCAGATCGCATGTAATGTCTTCCTTTCCATTTGAATGCTTTCTAACTATAGTAAGCATTTAAAAAACGAGACTGAAAAAACAGCCTCGTTTCACTATACCATATTATTGCTTTGCTAGTACAACTAGCCTATTCGCTCGCATAACCGCTATATATTTACTAACTTTTGAAGTGAACATCTTACTATCTACAATAACCGAAAAAACTTATATAAAAGAGACTTTCTTTATTTTTCTACAGCAATTTCTTGCTTTTGAAACTTAGAAACTATATAACCAATTCCTATACCAATCATACCTGGAACTAACCAGCCAATCCCTACACTATATAATGGAATCTTATCTAAAATAGGTGCTAATGCGGCAATTTGAAGATTTGCATTGTGCAATCCATCAAAGAAGCTAATCGCGAACGCCCCTATAATACCGCCTACATACATTGCTAATGGAAGACGAACGTAATTTTCAACAAGTGATAATACGATAAGTACAATACCAATTGGGTAAATTGCAATTAAGATTGGTAATGCTAATGCATTTAATTGTGTTAAACCAAGGTTTGCTACCATAAATGCTAATACACAGAAAATGAAAACAACTTTTTGATAAGAAAGCTTTGGTAATAAAGAAGAGAAGTATTCCCCACAAGCTGCAACAATACCTACAGAAGTTGTTAAACATGCTGCTGTAATTGCGATACCAAGTAATAACGTTCCGTAATTGCCAAATAAATGAGTCACTACGTTTGTTAAAATAATTCCGCCGTTTGCTCCCATGCCAAGTGAAACACTAGAAGCTCCAAGGTAAGCAAGCGCTAAATAAACAAGTAGTAAGCCAAGTGCTGCAATAAATCCTGCAAAGATTGTTACTTTCGCAATGCTATTCTTATTTGTAATACCTTTTGCTTTTAAAGCATTAATTACAACATTTCCGAAAACAAGTGCTGCAAGTCCATCTAAAGTTAAATATCCGTCAATAAAGCCTTTAAAGAGTGGAGCACTATACGCTTCTGTCGGTGCACCAAACTCTCCAATTGGTGTCATAATTGCTTTCGCTACAATAATTGCAATGACAGCTAATAAAATTGGCGTTAACACTTTACCGATGCGGCCCACTAATTTCGATGGGTTTAAAGCTAAATAGAAAGTTACTGCAAAGAAAATAAATGTAAAGATAACAAGTGGATATGATTGACCAGCTACCTCACTTGGTAAAAACGGTGCAACACTCATTTCATAAGCAACAGTTCCTGTACGTGGTACACTAACAAATACACCTAAACATAAATAAATTGCAGTGATAAAAACAAGTGCGAATACAGGGTGTACACGTCCTGCCAGTTCATTAATATCTCCTTTTAAAGCTATAACAATAACCCCTAATAAAGGAAGTCCCACACCTGTTACGATAAAACCAAACAACGCAATCCATACATCCGTTCCAGCACCTTGTCCTAACGCTGGTGGGAAGATCATATTACCTGCACCGAAAAACAATGCAAATAACATTAAACTTATTGCAAACATCTCAGAAAACTTTAAAGACGATTTCATTTCTACTAACCTCCTAAATAATTATTATATTAACAAAATATTCTGAATTAAATTCCGTCACATCTCCTCTTTCAAGCATACTTCCCCATAAAAGAACGCAAAAAACACCCGTCCCTAATAAAGGGACGAGTGTTGAAATCGTGGTTCCACCCTTATTCTAATAAAATGAATTTATAACGAAATAAGCTCATTTTATAGCTCGTGTAAATTGATAACGGTTTTATCCGCCAAGAATTACAATGCATCATGCAGTTCACTCTTGAAGTTTAGAGGTGGTAAGTATGTCTTTTCGTATTAGGAAGCTCGCAGCCTAAGGCTTCCCTCTCTGAGAATCGTAAAAAACAACTCGTGTCCTCATCATTACTTTTATAAAATATCTTGTCGAAACTTGTTGTTTTTTATTATATGGGCTATTTTTTAAAAAATCAATAGTTTTATTTTTTCTGACAAAAAAATATAGGGAGAAAACATTTCCCCCTATATTTGCCCCATCAATCTTTCTAATTCTTCAGCTGTAATGTTCCGCCATTTTCCGGTTTCAAGTTCATTTAGCTCTATATTCATAATGCGAACTCGCTTCAACTTTGTTACTGTATACCCGAAAGCACGACTCATTCTACGAATTTGTCTATTCATTCCTTGTGTTAAAACGATGCGAAATGTAGATTGGTCAACTCTCGTCACTCTACATGGTTTCGTCATTCCATCTTTAATCTTTACACCGCTGGACATCATATCAATAAACCAATCTGTAAACGGCTTATCGACCGTAACAACATATTCTTTTTCATGCTCATGATCACCGTGCAAAATTTGATTCGCGATCGTACCATCATTCGTTAATAAAATGAGTCCTTCCGATGCTTTATCTAGCCGCCCAACAGGAAAGATTCGTTCTGGATAATCGATATAATCAATAATATTATCTTCAATATGATCGGCTGCTGTACAAGTAATTCCAACTGGTTTATGAAAGGCGATATATACTTTTTCTTTCTTTTCTTTTTCAATAACCTGCCCATCAATCGTTACAACATCACCTTCGCTCACGATTGTACCGTGCGTACAAATTTCACCGTTAATCGCGACACGTCCTGCTTTAATAAGGCGATCTGTTTCACGTCTTGAGCAGGATTTTGCTTCGCTTATGTATTGGTTGATTTTCATGTTTTATTCCTTTTCTTATAGATTAAAAGCGTCAATCCATGGCAATATCATTATGCCAAGATTGACGCTCCTTTACTTCGCAAAAACAACTAAATAAATAACCCCAATCACCAAAAATATTCCGCAACAAGCTAACAATACTTTTGCAAGTTTGTCCATAAACATATAATGGTTCCCCTTTTGTTTGGTTGTTTGCTATTTTAATTCGACAACTGTTACGCCTAGGCCTCCCTCGCCCATATCGCCGTAACGGAAGCTTTTCACACCGCGATGTTTCTTCAAGTAATCTTGTACACCTTGGCGAAGTGCTCCTGTTCCTTTACCGTGAATAATTGATACACGAGGATAACTTGCAAGCTGTGCATCGTCTAAATATTTCTCAACGCGCACCATTGCATTTTCAAAACGTTCACCACGAAGGTCAAGTTCTAATGAAACGTGATAGTCTCTACCTTTTACCGTTGCGACTGCTTTTTTCTCCGTTTGCTTCGGTGTATTAATGTATTCCATGTTAGACTCTTTCACTTTCATCTTCAGAATACCGATTTGTACGTTCCACTCTGTATCACTTACTTTTTCAAGTAGTTGACCTTTTTGACCGAACGTTAATACTTTTACTTCATCGCCTGCACGTAATTGTTGTTTTGGCGCTGTGTTTTTCACGTTTACTTTTTGTTTCTTAACAAGCTCTGGCGCTGCCCCTTCTAGACGGCTCTTCGCTTCAATAAGCTCGTGATCTTTCACGTTTGCAAGTTGTGCTTTGCGCAATTGACGAAGTTCTTGAATAATGCCTTCTGCCTCTTTCTTCGCAGCTTCGACTTTTTCTTCCCCTTCTTTTTGCGCTTTTAATAATCGTTCATCACGCTCTTCGTTAAATTCAACAATTTGACGCTGTAATTCGCGATGAAGTTTTTCAGATTGCTTGCGAAGCGCTTCTGCTTCGTTCCAGTCACGCTCTGCGTTCTTTTGACTTTCTTCTAACTTCGCAATCATATTTTCAATTTTATTTGTATCCGTACTAATATGGTTACGTGCTCGATCAATAACGCGATCAGATAATCCAAGACGCTTCGAAATTTCAAACGCGTTACTACGTCCTGGTACACCGATTAATAATTTGTATGTTGGGCTTAATGTATTCACATCAAACTCAACGCTCGCATTAATAACTTGCTCACGATTATATCCGTATGCCTTTAATTCTGGGTAATGCGTTGTTGCAACAACGCGAGCACCGCGGTTACATACTTCATCCAAAATTGAAATTGCCAGTGCAGCTCCTTCTTGTGGGTCTGTTCCAGCACCTAATTCATCGAATAAAACTAAGCTTTCAAAATCAGCCTTTTCTAAAATGTCTACAATGTTCACCATATGTGAGGAGAACGTACTTAAACTTTGTTCAATTGATTGCTCATCACCGATATCAGCAAAGATATTTTTAAATACACAAATCTCTGATTCATCCATTACTGGAATGTGAAGACCAGATTGCGCCATTAATACACAAATACCAACTGTTTTCAGTGTAACAGTTTTACCACCTGTATTCGGTCCTGTAATAACAATTGTCGTGAAGTCTTTACCGAGCATAATGTTATTTGGCACAATAATTTCCGGATCAATAAGCGGATGGCGTGCTTGTCTTAAATCCATATAGCGCTCGTTATTTACGATTGGCTTCGTTGCTTTAATTCGCTTCGCATAAAAAGCTTTCGCAAAAATGAAATCAAGATTCGCAACTACTTCTACGTTTGATAGAACGATATCAGCTTCTACTGCTACTTCTTCTGTTAACATCATTAAGATGCGTTCTACTTCTTGTTTTTCTTTCACGCGTGCTTCTTGAAGTGCATTATTTAACTCTACAATTACTTGTGGTTCTATAAATAACGTTTGTCCAGAAGCCGATTGATCGTGAACAATACCTCCATATACACCGCGGTATTCTTGTTTTACCGGGATTACGTAGCGTTCGTTACGAATCGTTACAATCGCGTCTGATAACATTTTTTGTGCGTTTGAAGAACGCGTCATGTTTTCTAATTTCTCACGGATACGGCTTTCCGCAGTGCGAATTTGGTTACGAATACCACGCAATTTGTCACTTGCGCTATCGACTACTTCACCGCCGTCACCGATACAATTTGTAATTTTCTTTTCTAAATCATATAAAGATACAATTTGTGCAACATGTGTTTCTAAAATTGGAAGTTCAACACCGTTTTCAATCATATCGTCAATGAATCGTTTCATTTGACGACTACCGTACATCGTATTTGCAATATCAAGTAGTTCATTTGGACTTAACATACTTCCGATTTTCGCACGTTTTACATTTGGACGAATATCTGAAATGCCGCCTAATGGCACACTTCCTTTTAATCGGATAACTTTCGCAGCTTCGTCCGTCGTTTCTTGCATGACTACAATTTCTTCAAAATCTGTGCTTGGCACTAAATTCTTCACCTTGTCACGACCAAGTGAAGATGCTGTATGTTCAAGTAAGTGTTCTTTTACTTTATTGTATTCTAATACACGCAACGTTCGTTCTAACATGTTGCAGGTCCCCCTTGTGTTACTTATTACGTTTAATATAGTCTAATAAACGTTCAATATCCCACGTGTTAATCACGTTATCTTTTTGAATCCAACCTTTACGAGCTGCCGCTACACCAGTTTCCATATCTTCTAACATTTCAAGTGTGTGAGCATCCGTATTAATCGCTATTTTTACGCCTGCATCTTGTGCTTGCTTTAATAATTTTGCACTTAAATCTAGACGGTTCGGATTCGCATTTAATTCTAAAACTGTATTTGTTTCTTTTGCGAGTTCTATTAATAAATCTGTATCTACATCGTACCCCTCACGGCGCCCAAGAAGACGACCTGTCGGATGGGCAATCATTGTGACATGCTTATTCTCAAGTGCAGTGCGAAGACGTTTCATAATCGTTTCACGGTCTTGTGAGAAGCTAGAGTGAATGGCTCCAATGACATAATCTAGTTCTGCTAATACTTCATCATCAAAATCCAGTGTTGTATCTGGTAAAATGTCCATTTCAATTCCGCGTAAAATTGTAATGTCCGGATACTTTTCATTCATACGTTCAATTTCTTTCGCTTGCTCACGAAGACGCTCTTTCGTTAAGCCATTCGCTACTTTCAAGTATTGTGAATGATCGGTAATTGCCATAAATTTATATCCACGAGCGCGACATGCTTGTACCATTTCTTCAATTGAAAAAGCACCATCACTCCACGTTGTATGCATATGTAAATCACCTTGTATGTCAGAGAACTGAATTAAGTTCGGATACTCTTTAATTAATTCAATTTCTTTTCCATCTTCACGCACTTCTG
This sequence comes from Bacillus sp. LK2, assembly GCF_001043575.1. NCBI lineage: Bacteria > Bacillati > Bacillota > Bacilli > Caryophanales > Bacillaceae > Bacillus > Bacillus sp. LK2. The sequence goes on along the minus strand of NZ_LDUK01000016.1, from coordinate 38,015 downwards.
GCGGGATGAATGGAAGACCGAAATGAGCAAAGAATTCCTCTTCCGTTTCAAATGTTTTCACTTCACCTGTTTCCAAGTTTTCTACACCGTACTCACTAATTTTCTCGCCTTTATCTTTTGCAATTTGGCGCATTTTTACGTTATGATCTTTTGATCCTGTGAAATGGTGAAGAGTTGTAATAAACTCTTCTGGTTTTACAAGACGGAAATCAATTGAAATATCGTATTCATATTGAAGACGAACAGATACCTTCGTATCCCCGCTCGCAATTACTTCAATCATATTATCAAATTGTAGTAATTGCGAGCGTACTACTGCTGGTTCTGTCGTCGCAATGATAAAGTCTAAATCCTTTACTGTCTCACGAACACGACGTAAACTACCAGCGCGAGAGAAACGAATTACCTCAGCAATATTCGACAATTTCCCCTCTATTTCCCCGGCAATAGGCAATACCATCGCAATTGGTAAACGCTCGGGACGAGATCCGACTTGATCAATTGCTTCCAATATTTTCTCTTCTGTTTTCTTACCGAAACCTGCTAAAGCTTGTACTTTATTTTCCTCACAAACAGCTTTTAACGTTTCCATATCGACAACACCAAGCTCTTTGTATAACTTAGCTACCTTCTTACCACCAAGGCCTGGTAGTTTTAATAGCGGTAATAAACTGCTCGGTACTTCTTTTTCAAGTTCTTGTAGTACTTCAGATGTTCCCGATTCTATATATTCTTGAATTACCGCTGCGGTTCCTTTTCCGATGCCCGGAATCTTTGTGAAATCTTCAATTTCAGAAAGACTACGGTCATCACTTTCTAGCGCTGCCGCCGCTTTACGGAATGCAGATATTTTAAATGGATTTGCGCCCTTTAATTCCATAAATAGGCCGATTGTCTCCAATAATTTAATAACTTGTTTTTTATTTACTTTCATCATTGCCCCCGCCTTTCTTTCATAGAAAAAAACTTCTCTTTCCGAAAAAAGAGAAGTTATACTCTGCTACCTGTCTGCCATAGTTCCTTCACCTTTTCAGAAAGAATCGGTGTATCGTCTATAATTATTTTGCTAATTGATGATTTTTGTAATGGTGTTTGCAATTGTTCAATTGGAAGAATTGTTCCAACAATAATTAAGACAAACAAAATAATATACACTTCTAAAAATCCGAGGATTGCCCCCGCAAGTGCATTCACTTGCTTTAAAACCGGTATTTCTGCAAACATATTTAACAAATTACCAAGTAATGAAAGTGCGATTTTTGTAATAATAAATAATACGATAAACGCAATTGCTTGATAAAATACTGTTTCAATATTATTTGCATCAATCCATTCTGGAACAGATACGTTTTTATCAAATGGATACGGAATAAATTTCGCAAGTGTTGGCGCTAAATCTTTACAGTACCAGTATGCAACAAGGTATGCGATAATAAAGCTTGTTAACTTTATAAGTTGTAAGATGAACCCTCTGCGTAAGCCAAGGAAAAATCCCATAACAAGCAGTAAAATGATAATAATATCAATCATGTTATTCCATTCCTTTTTTTGTCATACTTTCTTTCAGCTTCTCATGTTCTTCTTTTAATTTTATGTAATCGTGTATGACGTTTACCGCCGTCAATACCGCTAGTCTACTCGTATCAAGCGAAGGATTCTTGGCATTGAGTTCGCGCATTTTATCATCCACAATCGCTGCTACCATGCGGATATGACTTGTACTTTCATCGCCAACAACTGAATATTGCTGACCATAGATTTCTACATTAATTCGACTTTTCTTTCCCTTTTGTTGTGACAACTCACCGGCCTCCAATCACGTACAGAATCCTAAAGTTTATCATACCATGAACCATCATAATATGGAAACAGAAAGAACAATCCGATATGATAAAAATAACAATATAAAAAAGGAGCGACCATCTTGTCAAATTCTATCGTATTACAAACAAGTTCTACAGTAATTGAAGACATGAAACAACAATATAAACAGGCGCTTAGCCCGAAAATTCCGCAAGGCGGTATCTTTATGGCAAAAGTTCCATCTTGCACGATTACAGCATATAAATCAGGCAAAGTGATGTTCCAAGGTGGCCGTGCTGAAGCAGAAGCTACTCGTTGGCAAACTGTCTCTGCAGCACCAAAATCAGCTGTAAAAAAATCGGCTAACTCACATCGTTATGCCCCGCCCTCTTCCATCGGTACAATGTCTATTGTAGGATCCGATGAAGTAGGTACTGGCGATTATTTCGGACCGATGACAGTAGTTGCTGTATATGTGGATGCAAAGCAAATTCCGCTCTTAAAAGAACTCGGTGTAAAAGATTCCAAAAACTTAAACGATGCCCAAATTGCAGAGATTGCAAAACAACTCCTTCACGTTGTTCCTTATAGCTCTCTCGTTCTTCACAATGAAAAGTATAATGAGCTATTTGATAAAGGAAACAACCAAGGTAAACTGAAAGCTTTGCTACACAATAAAGCCATCACAAACTTATTAGCAAAAATTGCACCTACAACACCAGAAGGCATCTTAATCGACCAATTTACGCAACCTGATACATACTATAAATATTTAGCGAAACAAAAACAGGTACAGCGTGAAAATGTTTATTTCGCTACGAAAGGTGAGAGCGTTCACTTAGCGGTAGCCGCTGCTTCCATTTTGGCTCGTTACTCATTTGTAAAACAATTTGACGAACTAAGCAAAAAAGCTGGTATGCCACTTCCGAAAGGTGCTGGCAAACAAGTAGATATTGCCGCTGCTAAACTCATTCAGAAGCTTGGAAAAGAAAGACTACCTGAGTTTGTGAAACTGCATTTTGCTAATACGGAGAAAGCATTTCGCTTATTGAAAAAATAACTACTTTTTAGTATCGACATGATTTTCATGAACTAAACAAGGCGAAAAGAATTGGATTCTTTTCGCCTTTTATAAATGATATAACAACCTAGAAATTACCCTTCATCTCATCATGGCACAAGGAAATGTAAAAAATCCCATTTTTGTTGTAATTAACGGTAAAGAATCTCTTGTTTTTTGTTATAATCTAAATATACAGAATATAAACAAATCAAGGAGAGGTTCCCATTGCTACTTCTACAAATGATTCTAAATATTTTACTAGGCGATCCACACGAAAGACAGTTCAAAATTAGAGAAAACATTCAGTTACTCAGTGAACAACGAGAGTTCAACGATTTAATAGAAAAATACGGTCGATCTTTTTTATTAAATTTTCGAATTCGAAAATTTATCGGGAAACACGATGCCCACTTGTTAATTCGTAACCCAGCCAAGCTGCAACACTTCTGTGAGGAACTTGAATTTATGATTAGAAGAAGAGGATTGTTTAAATAAGGAGAGTCACCACGACTCTCCCTTTTATATTAGCTTCGTTTTTGCTTCTTATTTGATGAAGATACTTTATGAGAACCAGTTTCATGTGTCGTTGTTCCTTGTCCTTCCACTTCTGGAGAACCTAGGCTTGATCTAGAATGATCTTTTTTCACTTTTTTACCCATTTACATTCACCCCTTCACGTTACTATTTGCTGCGAGGTAATAAACTATTCAAAATAAAAAAGCGAGAGGATTCCCTCTCGCTTTTTTATATTTTAGAATTCAGAAGAACCTGGAGTTCTTGGGAATGGAATTACGTCACGGATGTTAGCCATGCCAGTGATGTACATTAGGAAGCGCTCGAAACCTAGACCGAATCCAGCGTGTTTTGTACCGCCGTATTTTCTAAGTTCTAAGTACCACCAGTAGTCCTCTTCGTTCATGCCTAGTTCTTTAATTCTGTCTACTAAAACGTCCATTCTTTCTTCACGTTGACTTCCGCCGATTAATTCGCCGATGCCAGGAACTAGAAGGTCAGTAGCAGCTACTGTTTTACCATCTTCATTTAAGCGCATGTAGAACGCTTTAATGTCTTTTGGATAGTCAGTTACGAATACAGGGCGTTTGAAGATTTCTTCTGATAAGTATCTTTCATGCTCTGTTTGTAAATCAATACCCCATTCTACTGGGTATTTGAAGTCAGCGCCTGACTCTTGAAGTACTTTAATTGCTTCTGTATATGTGATGCGACCGAAGTCAGAGTTGATTACGTTGTTCATGCGCTCTAGAACTGTTTTATCAACGAAGCTGTTGAAGAATTCCATTTCTTCTGGTGCATGCTCTAATACGTATTTCATTGCATATTTCAGCATATCTTCTGTAAGGTTCATTACATCACCTAATTCAGCGAATGCAATCTCAGGCTCAACCATCCAGAACTCAGCTGCGTGGCGAGTTGTGTTTGAGTTTTCTGCACGGAATGTAGGTCCAAATGTGTACACATCACGGAATGCTAATGCATAAGCTTCAGCATTCAGCTGTCCACTTACCGTTAAGTTTGTTTCTTTACCGAAGAAGTCTTTTGACTCGTCAACTTGTCCGTCTTCACTTTTTGGTACGTTGTTTAAATCTTGCGTCGTTACGCGGAACATTTCGCCTGCACCTTCTGTATCACTACCAGTGATAATTGGTGTATGAACATGTACGAATCCACGCTCTTGGAAGAATTGGTGAATCGCAAACGCTGCGATAGAACGCACGCGGAATGTTGCTGAGAATGCATTTGTTCTTGGACGTAAGTGAGCGATTGTACGTAAGTATTCAAACGTGTGACGCTTCTTTTGAAGTGGGTAATCAGAATCTGATAAGCCCTCAATATCAATTTTTTCTGCTTTAATTTCAAATGGTTGCTTTGCTCCAGGTGTTGCAATTACTTTACCTTCTACTTTAACTGAAGAGCTAAGTGGAAGTTTTGCAATTTCTTTGAAGTTCTCTAATTCTGTATCGAAAACGATTTGAACGCTTTTGAAGAAGCTACCATCGTTTAATTCGATGAAACCAAATGCTTTTGAATCACGTAAGTTACGAATCCAACCTGATACTTGTACTGTTTGATCTGCGTATTTCTCTGTATCTCTATACAGACTTTTTACTAATGTGTTTTCCATAGTGAAATTCTCCTTTGCTGATATATTTAAATACAAAAAAACCTTTCATCCATAAAGGGACGAAAGGTTAAACTTCGCGGTACCACCCAATTTGTCATAAAGACCAACTTTAACTCGTATGTAATACATACTTCCCGGTTTGTAACAGGCCGGATTCCCGTCTAAGTCTACTCTTGAATACAAGCTTCAATTTCGGTTAGCAACTCCAAGGTGTTCTTCACATATACCGCCTCATCAGGCTCTCACCGCCCCTGACTCGCTTTGGATTATAGTATATACTACTTTTCCTTATCATCGTCTTTCATTTTGTTAAACTAAAATTAATGTACTACATTCGAGGGAAAGATGCAAGATGTCGGAAAATATATCAGCGATTTTTATCATATATCGACCGTAACTCGAAATATATCAGCGATTCAACATAGAATATCGACTTACCGACAGTAATCGACAACCGCTCTACTAAAAAAATTGCCGGAATTAATCCGGCAATTTTTTATTACTTACGTAACTCCGCACCAAATTTCTCTTCTACCGCTGTTAATACACGGCTATGTGCTTCTGTTACTTCTTCGTCTGTTAATGTACGTTCTGCATCGAAGTAGTTCATAGAGAATGCAAGTGATTTCTTGCCTTCTTCCATTTTCTCACCTTCGTATAAGTCGAATAGTGTTACTTCTTTCAGAAGTTCTCCGCCAGCTTCAGCAATTACTTGCTTCATTTCACCAGCTTTTGTTTCTGTTGTTACCACAACAGCCATATCACGTGTCATAGATGGGAAACGTGGAATTGCTGAGTAGTAAGTTTCTTCAACGTCTGCACCGAATACTTTTACAAGAGATAGTTCGAATACAAATGTATTTTTCACATCTAGTTGTTTTTCTGTTTCTGGGTGCAATTGACCGATGAATCCAATTACTTCGCCATCTAATAAGATGTCAGCTGTACGGCCTGGATGCATACCTTCACGTTTTGCTGGTGCATAAGTGATTTGGTTTGCAACGCCAAGTACGTCGAATAATCCTTCTAACACACCTTTAACAACGAAGAAGTCTACAACTTTCTTCTCACCTTGCCATGCATGGTGAAGAGCAAGGCCTGTCATAACACCTGCAAGATGTTGTTCTTCTTTCGGAAGTTCTCCTGCTACTGTTGGTAAGAAGATAGAACCTACCTCGTATAAAGCAACGCTGTCGTTTTTACGTGCAACATTGTATGAAACTGCTTCTAACAATTGTGGCACTAAGCTTAAACGAAGTTGGCTACGCTCTTCACTCATTGGAAGCGCAAGATTTACAGGTGCTTTTTCGTTCGGCTCAACCATATATTGTTTCGCTTTTTCAGCACTTGTTAATGAATATGTGATTGCTTCATATAAACCAGCGCCTTCTAGGAAGCGGCGTACTTTACGACGTTTCGTTTGAGCTGCTGTTAATTTACCACGTGTCATTGTTCCAGCTGGTAATGTAACTGGAATGTGATCATAACCGTACAAACGACCTACTTCTTCTACTAAGTCTTCTGAAATTGTAATGTCAGGACGGCGCGCTGGTACATTCACATGGAATGTTCCTTCTACTTCTGTGAATGGGAATTTCAAGTTTGTGAACATTGTACCCATTTCACTTGTAGAAATGTCTGTACCTAATACACGATTTACTTTCTCAGCTGTAACAGATACTGTACGCTCTTCTACTTGTAAGTTATCAACTTCTACTACACCTTCAAGCGCTTCTCCGCCAGCATATTTTGCCATTAAAGCAGCAGCGTGTTGAATTGCTTCAAATGTACGTGTTGGGTCGATTCCTTTTTCAAAACGTGCACTTGATTCGCTACGAATACCTAAGTCTTTTGATGTACGGCGCACTGTTTGACCTGCAAAGTATGCAGACTCAATTAAAACGTTCACTGTATCACTATCAACTTCAGAATCCGCTCCGCCCATTACACCAGCAACAGCTAAAGCTTTTTCACCGTTTGTAATAACAAGGTGGTGGCTTTGTAATGTACGCTCTTGATCATCTAACGTTTGAATCTTTTCGCTTTCTTTAGCTAGACGAACAACGATTTCTTTTGAACCTAATTTATCGTAATCGAATGCATGTAACGGTTGACCATATTCCATTAAAATGTAGTTTGTAATATCAACTACATTACTAATTGGGCGAATGCCAGCTGCCATAAGGCGAGTTTGCATCCACATTGGTGATGGACCAATCTTTACGTTCTTAACCATTTTCGCAATGTATAATGGATTCTCTTCTTTCGCTTCTACACTTACAGAAATATAATCAGATGTTTTTTCAGCTGATTCTTGTAAGTTGATAGCTGGAAGTTTTACTTCACGGCCGTAAATAGCAGCTACTTCATATGCAACACCTAGCATGTTTAAGCAATCTGCACGGTTTGGTGTTAAACCAAGCTCAAGTACTTCATCATGTAAGTTTAAAATCTCAAGTACATCTGCACCAACCTCAGCGTCACTTGGGAAGATGAAGATACCATCTGCGTATTCTTTCGCAACTAGTTTCCCATCAATACCAAGCTCTTGAAGAGCACAAACCATACCGTGAGAAGCTTCCCCGCGTAGTTTCGCTTTTTTAATTTTGAAGTTACCTGGAAGTACAGCGCCAACTTTTGCAACTGGTACTTTTAAACCTTTTGCAATGTTAGCAGCACCACAAATAATTTGTACTGGTTCTTCTTCACCGATATCGATTAAGCATTTGCTTAATTTATCAGCTTCTGGGTGTTTTTCACATTCTAATACGTGACCAACTACAACACCTTTTACACCTTTATTTAATACTTCAACGCCTTCTACTTCAATACCACTTTTCGTGATTTTGTCTGCTAGTTCTTGTGCTGTTACATCTTTAATATCTACATACTCTTGTAACCAACGATATGATACGAACATATTTATCCTCTCCTTCCCTTACGCTCGTTTGAATTGTTGTAAGAAACGTACATCATTTGTATAGAAATGACGAATGTCATCTACGCCGTATTTCAGCATTGCGATACGCTCTGCTCCCATACCGAATGCGAAGCCTTGATATTCTTTTGAATCATAACCAGCCATTTCAAGTACGTTCGGGTGAACCATACCTGCGCCTAAAATTTCGATCCAGCCAGTTCCTTTACAAGTGCCGCAACCTTTGCCGTGACACATCATACAAGAAATATCCATCTCTACAGATGGCTCTGTGAATGGGAAGAAACTTGGACGAAGACGGATTTCGCGATCTTCACCGAACATCTTTTTCACGAATACTTGTAGTGTACCTTTTAAGTCACTCATACGAATGTTTTTATCAATTACAAGACCTTCAATTTGCATGAACTGGTGTGAATGCGTCGCATCATCATCATCGCGGCGATACACTTTACCAGGACAAATAATTTTGATTGGGCCTTTTTCTTTATTATTTTCCATCGTACGTGCTTGCACAGAAGATGTATGTGTACGTAGTAACGTTTCTTCTGTAATGTAGAATGTATCTTGCATATCACGCGCTGGGTGATCTTTCGGTAAGTTTAATGCTTCAAAGTTGTAGTAGTCTTTTTCTACTTCTGTCCCTTCAGCTACTTCATAACCCATACCGATGAATACATCTTCAATTTGCTCAACAACAGCTGTTAACGGATGGTGACAACCTGTTTCAACAGGACGACCTGGCAGTGTAACATCAATTGTTTCAGTAGCTAATTTTGCTTCGATTACTGCTTTTTCTAAGTTGCTAATTTTGTCTTCTAGACGCGTTTGAATCGCTTCACGTACTTCATTTACTAATGCTCCCATACGTGGACGCTCTTCTGCTGATAATTTTCCCATGCCGCGTAATACTTCTGTAATTGGACCTTTTTTCCCTAAATACGCTACGCGTACGTCGTTTAAGCCCTTTAGCTCCTTCGCTTCTTCAATAAGCTCTAACGCTTTTTGCTTTAGCTCTTTTAAACGTGCTTCCATTTGGAACCCTCCTAATTTTAAAAATAAAAAAACCTCGCTCCCAAAAAGGGACGAGGTAAATTCGCGGTACCACCCTAAATTGACAGAACAAGTCTGCCCACTTCATTAGTTATAACGGCCAGCTTTGGCCGGAACGCCTTTACATATACATGGTCCTGGCGTCAACTCCAGAGGTGAATTCACTTTCGTCTACCATAAGAATGCTTTCAGTCTACGGCACTCTCTCCCTATATGGCGATTTTGTAAGCTACTCTTCTCTATCAACGTTTTTCATTATTTAACTTTTATTATATGTTCATTACGAACATGTACTTCAACTTATTATAAGAAGTTTTTTATTTGTTCGCAACTGGGCTTTGTAAATAATACGTTAAAATCCCTGCTGCAACCGCAACATTTAGTGATTCTGCCCCGCCGTAAATCGGAATATACAAGTTTTGATCAGTTTTCGCAAGAATTTCTTGGCGTACGCCACTTCCTTCATTTCCTACAATTAATGCAAAACTTCCGGCCGGTGTTACTTCACCATATGGAACTCCATTTTCAAGAGCTGTTCCATATACAGGGACGTTATTTTCTTTTAACTTGTCTACCCATTCTTCTAAGTTCCCTTTCACAATCGGTAAGTGGAAAATAGAACCTTGTGTAGAGCGGAGTACTTTACTATTATAAACATCAACGCAACCTTCTCCAAGCACAACGGCATGAATACCAGCTGCATCAGCTGTACGAATAATAGTCCCTAGATTACCTGGGTCTTGAAGACCGTCTAATAAAAGGAATTTCCCATCAGTAAGAGCTACTTCTTTCTCCTGTTTTTCACAAACAGCAAATACACCTTGCGTTGTTTCTGTTTCACGAAGTACTTTTACAATTGCTTCAGGCACGATATACATTTCAACATCATTAACTGTCCAATCTTTCGGAAGGTCTGTCTGATCTGAAACGATAAGTTCTGTTACAACTCCTGCCTTTAAAGCTTCCTCTACTAAATGGAATCCTTCTACAAAAAATAAACCTTTTTTATCGCGCTCTTTTTTCGTCTGCAGCTTTTTCCACTGCTTCACACGCGGGTTTTGTACTGAATCAATGTTTTTCATAATATGTATTTCCCTCTCTTCTTGTCTTATCATTATAGCCTATTTTTCATACATATTTACATAAAAAAGAACAAAAACTAACGTCAGTTTCAATTCTGAAGAAGAGGTGAAAATAATGAGTTTTAATTTACGCGGCGCTGTATTAGCGAATATATCTGGAAATTCACAAGACCAATTACAAGAAACGATTGTCGATGCAATTCAAAGCGGTGAAGAAAAAATGCTTCCAGGTCTTGGCGTTTTATTCGAAGTCATTTGGAAAAATGCTGATGAAAATGAAAAACACGAAATGTTAGAAACGCTGGAGCAAGGATTAAAAAAATAAACAATAAAAGGTCACCTTAGAAAAAACTAAGGTGACCTTTTATTGTTTATAAAATTTTTCTTCTCCTAAACATTTCTACTTTACTAACGCTGATCGATGGAGTACAATGTTCAAAATACATTTAAACCGATCGATTTTTCTTCATATACACCATTAGATAAAAGGAGTGAATGTTTTATGCACCGTATTACGCTTGAACAAATTTTTAAACATCATATTACACAAAAATACGTAAATCGTTCTGGGATGGTCCACGCGATTGCTGTCGCTTACCATGCGTTTCACTTAGCTAAAAAGCATCACGCCTCAGTCGATGCTGCGACAAAAGCCGGTTTCCTTCATGATATCGGACATCATACATGGTATACAGGCGGAGAATGGGACTATGAATTGTATAAAAAGAATGATATACATGCAATTAAAGGGGCGGAAAGAGCTCATAAATTATTAATCCGATTAGGAGAACATCCGAAGCAAGCAAAAGAAATTTCTGTTGCAATTCTATTGCACACTGATTCTTTCTTAGTAGAACAAACACTTGAAAGAACACCTCTACAAAACATTATTAAGTGGGCGGATGAAGCAGACGAAGAACCAGGCGGAGCTCACCATTACCGAACTATTTCTTATGAAAAAGCCCTAAAGGCAATTCAGCAATTAGACCGATTGGTAGAGCGTGAATTACAAATAGAGCAAAAGAAATTGAATAAAACAACAGAACACATTTACCAATGAAAAAGAGGCATCACTACAGAGTGATACCTCTTTTATTATTTTACCTTAAAAAATAAACAGGATTTTTCGATAATTCGTTTTCACAGAACATCAATATAAGATTATTACTGTCTGTAAATAGTGGAGTCAAAAATATACCTTTTACTATAGTAATGACTTTTTCTTACGTATATTTTATAATCTTTATATACAATTTCAATATATAAGGATAGGTGATTCACTATTATACAACAAGCCACACAACTAACTTACTCACAAAAACATCCTATGTCACTCTCACAATTTCTATTTTCAATCGTTTTTGCGATTTGGGGAACAGGATTCCTGGCCGACCTTTTCATAGGCCTTCCTACTGTTATTTATACAGAAGGCCTAACCGATCCAAAACAAATTGCTTTAACCAAATCCCTTACTACTTCTGGAAGAAATTTATTTGTATTGTGCATTTTATTAATTTTAATTTATTCATACAAACCGTTAAGAAATTTAATTGTCCCAACGCTAAACTTTACACCATTTAAAAAAGTAAGCACATATATATATATAATCCTTTTCTATGGACTATATATTGTTAGTGATACATTTATCATTACTAATCTTTTTCCTGATGCGGCAAAAGAACAGTCATCCGCTTTAAACCTAGAAATGTTAAAACAATACAAACTGTTATTGCTACTAGGCAGCGCTATCTTTGTACCTATTTTTGAAGAACTTATAGTCCGCGGCATTATTCTTCACTTCCTACAACAGCGCTTTCCTTTTTGGATTGCAGCACTTGGGTCTAGCTTCCTCTTCGGAATAGGTCATATATATTCAACTGGTGTTATGTTTAGTATGTTCATCATGGGTCTATTTATGGCTATTTTATGCAAAAAGACAAATTCAATTATTCCAGCTATTTTATTGCACATGCTGAATAATACCCTAGCATTATTATAAAACTTCCATCAGTGGTGAATTCTTTATCCTCCACTGATTATTTCTCACTTAAAAATCAAATTTATTGAAGACACCCCCATCCCACCTTTTTACTATCAAGAAATAAAATCAATATATAAATAAAAAAGAAAGGGTTTTTCATATGCAATCAAATGCACAGATTTCAGATACTCAAAAACAATCCATGTCATGGGGACAGTTTATTCCCTCTGCTCTATTTGCATTTTGGGGCACTGGTTTTATAACTGGATTCCTTATACTCCCACTAATAATTTATAAAAGTTTTTTTGCAGATAAATCACAAATCGCCTTATGCGAATCTATTATAGATACGACTGGCATTGCACTACAACTGACTATTCTATTGTTCTTCATATTTAAATACGAGCCTGCCAAAAGGTTATTATTATCATCATTTAACTTTAGAGTATTAAAAGGATGGCGTACATACGCATATTTACTCATTTTCTTCTCATTAAATATCCTTTTCAATTTATTCGTATTAGAACACGTATTTCCAGATGCATTAGAAGAACAAACGACTGCATTAAACTTACATATTTTAGAGCAATATCAAATATTGTTACTTATTGGGTCCGCAATACTTACACCCATTTTTGAAGAACTTATTTTCAGAGGTTTTATGCTTCGCTTCTTCTCAGAGCGGTTCCCATTCTGGATTGCTGCAATTTTGACAAGTTTATTTTTCGGAGTCGCCCATACATACTCACTCGGGATAATGGTGAGTGCTTTCTTCGCAGGACTAATGATGGCCATTTTATACAAGAAAACAAATTCCATCATTCCAACCATACTATTTCATATTATAAATAATATGGTAGCATTTTTAGGATAAAGAGAGGTATCATCACGATACCTCTCTAACGCTCTCTACATCTATTAATTCGTATCGCTACTACTCATTTCTATCAATTTATACATATTCATTAATAATATCCAAAATAAACCTCATGTAGTAAAATATAACTTAATTAATATAAAGGAGTTTACATATGTTCAGTATTATTTGGATATTTTTTATGCCGCTTCTCTTATTATGTGGAATTGCTGGTGGTATTTTTTTAGTAGTAACAGGAATTATTCATCGAAAATTACTTGTTATCTTAATGGGGATTATTTGTTTCTCATTCGTTATAATGCCTTTTATTTTTTTGAGCAAAGGTATCAATGGAGAGGACATTCTTCACATTCCAACTGTTCTATATTGGATGCTGTTCTCTTTAGCTGGTCTATTAGCAGGAATGAATGGGGCACGTTCAAAAATTAATAGTATACGCAACATGGGATTCATTATTTTCTCAATAGGACTGTTCGCAGCTATTTGTTATCAGCTCATGTCTATGCCTGATTCATTTTTCATTCGTTGAGGAGTTATTATACATGGAATCTACCGGATTATTTATTTGGTTTATCTTAGCCCCTATTTTATTGTTATGTGAATTCATCGTTGGCATTTTTTTAATTGCTGCCGGAATTAAATATCGAAAATTACTTACCTTCATAGCTGGAATGATTAGCATATTGCTTATCATTGTTCCTATCATTTGTATAAATTATGGAATAGATTTAGAGCAGATGCTCCCGATTTCAGGAACTTTATATTGGTGCTTTTTCCCTTTAGCTGGACTATTAGCTATTATAAGCGGAAAACAATTAACGCATATTCGTTCTATGGGGATAATTATGTTTATAACAGGATTATGTTCTTTGACTGCTTATCACCTTTTATATCTAACTACATAAAAACATAAAAAAGCAGGGAATTTAATTCCCTGCTTTTCTATTTCGTTTATTGCCTGATGGTAAGAAGAACGATAACACCCAAGCAACGCCCGCTAATATCGTTGCAATTAAGAAGGCATCGTTAATACCGTTAATTGCAGATAGCTTTGAAATTTGTCCGAATAATAGTTGTGCACTCATCGCGTCTCCAGCTTGAGCTGATCCAGCTAAGGCCGCTAAGCTTTGACCCATACCGTGTACTTTATCAACTAAAATCGGGTTTGATGTTGTTAACATATTGCCATAATCTGCTACGTGAGCAGTTGTTTGTTGCGTCATAAGCGTGATTAAAATCGCTGTTCCAATTGAACCAGCTACTTGTCTTGACGTATTTTGCGTTGCTGTACCGTGAGAAATTAATTTCATCGGCAATGCGTTCATACCAGCTGTCATAATTGGCATCATAATGAATGACATACCAATTGAACGTATAATATAATCCGTCATAATAACACTATACGGTGTATCCATCGATAACGTTGTAAATTTATATGTCGCAAATGTTGTAATGGCTAATCCGACAATTGCTAACGGACGAATACCATACTTATCAAATAGTTTACCTGCAACTGGTCCCATAATTCCCATAATTAATGATCCTGGAAGTAATAATAAACCTGATTCCATCGGTGTAAAACCGCGAATGTTTTGCAAGTATACTGGAAGTAATAACATACCTCCGAATAAGGCCATCGTAACGATTGCATTGATTACTAAAGTAAAAGTAAATACTGGATATTTAAACACTTGTAAATCAAGCATTTTATTGTCCGTTGTTAGCTCTCTCCAAATAAATACAGCTAAACCAATGACACCGATGATAAGTGTTATAACAACTTCTGCACTAGTCCAGCCATTATTTCCAGCTTCACTAAATCCGTACAGTAAGCTACCTAGTCCAATACTTGAACTAATAACACCGAATACATCTAACTTTGTTTTAGACACTGGCTGGGCTAGTGTAAAGAATTTTAAAGATAAGAACGTAATAATTAAACCGACAACAAACATCCCATAGAACATTAAGTTCCAGCTATAGTTTTCAATTACCCAACCTGTTACAGTTGGTCCGATAGCTGGTGCTAAAATCATCGCTACCCCTAATAGTCCCATAGCTGCTCCGCGCTTATTAGGCGGGAATAATGTCATGAAGATATTCATACCAACTGGCATTAAAATACCCGCACCAACCGCTTGAATAACGCGGCCCGTCATCATCATTGTAAAGTTACCTGATGTAGCACAAATGATAGATCCTACAGTGAAAAATAACATTGCTGCTACGAATAATTTACGATACGTAAATCGTGAAACTAAAAACGCACTAATCGGTACTAAAATTCCGTTTACAAGCATGAAGCCTGTAATTAACCATTGGGCCGTTGAAGTTGATACGTTAAATTCGTTCATTAACGGAGGCAATGCAACATTAATGATCGTTTGATTTAAAATAGAAATGAACATACCAAGAATTAATACAGTTACAACTGCTTTTACGTTTACATTCTCTAGAGGCATAGACATTTGTTTTTTCGGCACTTCTATTTCTTGTTTTACTTCTTCTTGCTTCCCTGTTTCTAATTCAACTACATTAGAAACTTCTGTTTCTTGTTTTGATTCAATTTCTTTCTCTACTGTTTCTATCTTACTTACTTCTATCTTACTTACGGCTGGGACTTGTTCTTCTCCCACATTCGTTTTTTTCTTTCGTAAAAGACGATTTACAAGGAAGAAGACGATTATACAAAATAGCGCATATCCTACAATTGCAATTGAGGACATCTCATCTCCCCCTTACTTATGAATACGAACTGACACATTCATTCCAGGAACAATATTTACTGATTTACTATGATCTAAAGAAATTTTAACTGGTACAACTTGCTTTACTTTCGTATAGTTCGCTGTTGCGTTACTTGATGGTAACATCGAGAATGTATTTGCTGTTGTTAATCCAACTTGTTCTACTTTTCCTGTTAACGTTGTATCTGGGTATGCATCTACATATACATCTACTGTTTGACCTTTTTGAACATCATCAATAGTTGTTTCTTCAATGTTTGCTGTTACCCATAAATTGTTCATATCAAATGCATACGCAATCGGGCTTCCTGCTCCAACAAACGCGTTTGTTGTTGCGTTTGATTGTACAACTGTTGCATTTTGTGGAATCGTTACGTCTACTGTTTGCTCACCATTTGCTCCCGCTACAGTAACAGCGCCTAATTTATCATTTTCATTGTAATTTTTACCTACTTCAGCTTTCCAGTCTGTTAATTTACCTGCTACTGGTGATGCAATTGGGATTACTTTCCCGTCAATCTTTGCATTGTCTGTCTTTAAATAATTTTCTGTTTGATTGTAATAGTAATAACCGCCAATACCGCCGCCAACTAATACAATTAATGTGATAATGTTGATAATTACCATTCTTCGAAACTGATTCATTGCATTCCTCTCCTTATATCGCATATAATTTTTTTCTAAACTATTTACATCCTTTTTGTTTAGATTGCTTAATTGTTAATTATATTAACTTTTAACCAAAAAAATCACACCATCTGCAGTATAAACCTAATTTGTCTGCCTGCGAGCGGTGCTGATTTCTAAAGGACTATCGTTTATAATTATAAATAATTATGCCGAATCTACAACCAACAATTTAAATCCATATGTTGTTTAAACAACATTACACTATATATGTGTTGTTTAAGTAAAAAAAATTAAACGAGGTGAAGTAAAAATGTCTATTAAAAATACAAATGATCCACGTGTAAAACGAACGAGACAGATCATACAGGATGCTTTTGTCGCTTTAGTAGGCGAAAAGGGTTTTGAAAATGTAACTGTGCAACATATCGCAGAACGTGCCCCTGTAAATCGCGCTACGTTTTATAGCCATTATCACGATAAATATGACTTATTAGAAAAAAGCATAGAAGAGATGCTAGAAAAGCTAGTCGAGGTGATTAAGCCAGAAAAGCGCAGTAAAGAAGACTTTCAGCTTACATTTGATTCCCCACATCCGACCTTTTTAGCTTTATTTGAGCATATCGCAG
Organism: Bacillus sp. LK2; assembly: GCF_001043575.1. Classification (NCBI taxonomy): domain Bacteria; kingdom Bacillati; phylum Bacillota; class Bacilli; order Caryophanales; family Bacillaceae; genus Bacillus; species Bacillus sp. LK2. Next base: position 21,072 of record NZ_LDUK01000016.1, on the reverse strand, counting down.
AAAATTCTAAATTTTATAACGTTATGCTTGGTGATAAAGCAGCTGGAAACTATACTCATAAAATGATGAAAGCAATTCAAACACATTTAACGTTAAGTTTATCCATTTCACAGCCTAACGACGAAAAACTTATGGTCCCTCGTGATATCCTCATTAGTTATGTTACTGGTGCTCATCTCGGAATGATTATGTCATGGCTAAAAAAGGGCATGATCTATACCCCGCATTTTATGGCAATGCAGTTGACTCGCTTAATTATTTTAGGAACTCATACGGCAGCAGGATTAGAAAGACCGTTTTAACATAAAAAAAGCGAAGGAAACTCCCCTTCGCTTTTTTTCTATTAATTAAATGTAATGTTATGTACAGCCTCTTTATCAAGACGTTTAATAACTTCTACAATTAACTTCACTGCGTTTTCATAATCATCACGATGTAACATCGCTGCATGAGAATGAATGTAGCGTGTCGCAATCGTAATCGCCATAGACGGAATACCGTTTACAGAAATATGAATTGCTCCTGCATCCGTTCCGCCACCCGCTACAGAGTCATATTGATACGGAATTTGTAATTCGTCAGCAACATCAACAACGAAATCACGTAAACCTGTATGACCAATAACAGAAGCATCATATAAAATGATTTGTGGGCCATCACCCATTTTACTTTGTGCTTCTTTCGCCGTTACACCTGGTGTATCACCAGCAATACCAACATCTACAGCGAATGCGATATCTGGCTTAATATAGTTTGCAGATGTTTTCGCGCCACGAAGACCAACTTCTTCTTGTACAGTCCCAACGCCGTATACAACGTTTGGATGCTTTTCATCTTTTAATTGTTTTAATACGTCAATTGCAATTGCACAACCAATTCGGTTATCCCATGCTTTTGCAAGTAACATTTTTTCATTCTTCATTACTTGGAATTCAAAATAAGGTACAACTTGATCTCCTGGTCGTACGCCCCACTCCATCGCTTCTTCTTGGCTAGAAGCACCAATATCGATGAACATATCTTTAATGTCAACTGGTTTCTTACGAGCTTCTGGAGGTAAAATGTGCGGTGGTTTGGAACCAATTACACCTGTTACATCTCCTTTACGCGTTACAATCGTTACACGCTGTGCAAGCATAACTTGTGACCACCAGCCTCCAACCGTTTGGAAACGAAGGAATCCTTTGTCATCAATTTGCGTAATCATAAAGCCAACTTCATCTAAATGACCTGCAACCATAATTTTCGGGCCGTTTTCTTCCCCAACTTTTTTCGCAACTAAACTTCCTAAATTGTCAGTAGAAAGTTCATCTGCAAACGGCTCAATATATTTCTTCATTACTTCACGTGGTTCGCGCTCGTTACCCGCAATACCGCGTGCATCTGTTAATTCTTTTAGCATTGTCAATGTCGCGTCTAATTTTGTCATTGCCAACACCCTCCTTTTTCTTCAGTCACTTCATTATACAATAAGTAAATTGAAATATTCAAAAATTAACTTAGTATCCTTGTGTTTGACGCTGATGATTTACTTCATTTTTATCTAAGTATGCTTTTTCAATTTCTTCTTGTTCAAATTCAAGCGCTTGTCCAAGGCGAAGATAGCTTGTAAATAATTCAATATAGTTCGTAATAGATGGTTGATCTGTAAAACGAATTACTTTCGCATATGTGTCTAAGAAAATTTCTACTTGTGTTTTATTCGTTTGCGCACATTTATAGAATAAGAAGTTTTTATCAATTCCTAAATCGATTCCGATTGATAAAATAAAATGTAGGCCATCTACGTATTCTTCTAATATTACTTCACGTTCTGATGCTGGTTTATTGCTCCAATATTTAAAACAACGTGTTTCATTTGCAAGTTCTCCAATTTCTACAAGAAGAGCTAACATTTTTTCTTTTAACAATTTCTTCGGTTGTAAGTCATGCTCTTTCACAATACGATCGTCTAATTCTTTCTGTAATTTAAATAGTTGTAGTAAGTCCATTCTATTGTCCTCCTCCAACATCGCATTTTCCGCAACAATGTTGTTTCATCTCAAAGTTCATTATTATTTTTCGTTTCTTATTAACAAGTCAGCTACCTACATCTTTATAAAGATAGCTTGTCCTTAATTTGCAAATACGTTTCAATCATCATTCATAGATTATTCATCTGATGAAAGTTCCATATCATCTTTCCATTATAGCAGTGTCGTTTCTGCTAGGAAAGGTACACTTCCTCACGAATGAGTACAAATAAAAAAGTCAGGAGGATTCCCCTGACTTCATATGTATATTCTTCTATATTGCTATAACTTTTATATTGATTTTGTCCTATCGATAACGACATGCCCGTAGATCTTTCCTGCTTTCATGTAAACGCCTCCTCGTTATCTTTCCAAAAGTTCTTACAAGCACATATTAATATACTGAGGTGAGAAATAACGCACTCAATTGTGACGATATCACGTAGGGAATTTCATTAATTATTGAATAATTATAATGAATACAAATAAAAAACCTTAGAAGAAAAATCTTCTAAGGTTTTAAACAATTAGTTAATGTTGTTTTTTGCAACTGTTGCTAATTCAGCGAAAGCTTTTTCGTCATGAACAGCTAAGTCAGCAAGCATCTTGCGGTTAACTTCGATGCCAGCATTTTTTAAACCGTGCATTAAGCGGCTGTAAGAAAGACCATTCATACGAGCTGCTGCGTTGATACGTGTAATCCATAATTTACGGAAGTCACGTTTCTTTTGACGACGGTCACGGAATGCATACATTAGAGATTTCATAACCTGTTGGTTAGCAACCTTAAATAATGTGCTCTTAGAACCGTAGTAACCTTTTGCTAATTTTATAACTTTTTTACGACGTTGACGAGTAACTGTACCACCTTTTACTCTTGGCATAATATTACCTCCTATTTGTTCTATATATCAGCCGAACTTATTTTAAATTGTCAAGCATTTGACGAATGCGTTTGAAGTCACCAGCGCTTACTACACCAGCTTTACGTAATTTACGTTTAGCTTTTGTAGATTTGTTAGCGAATAAATGGCTTGTGTAAGCGTGAGAACGCTTCAGTTTACCAGATCCAGTCTTTTTGAAACGCTTTGCAGCGCCGCGATGAGTTTTTTGTTTAGGCATAGGTATTTCCTCCTCTATCTATTACTTATCGTTTTTCGGTGCTAAAACTAAGAACATACTACGTCCTTCCATTTTAGGCTTAGATTCAATTGTACTAACTTCAGCACAAGCTTCTGAGAAGCGATCTAAAACACGTTGACCGATTTCTTTATGAGTAATGGCACGTCCTTTAAAGCGAATTGACGCTTTAACCTTGTCGCCTTTCTCTAAAAACTTGATAGCATTACGAAGTTTTGTGTTAAAGTCGTGTTCATCAATTGTTGGACTTAAACGAACTTCTTTCATGCTAATTACTTTTTGATTTTTGCGCTGTTCTTTTTCTTTCTTTTGTTGCTCAAAACGGAATTTACCGTAGTCCATAATGCGGCATACTGGCGGTTTCGCATTTGGAGCAACCAATACTAAATCAAGATTAAGATTTGCAGCTAAGTCTAAAGCGTCATTACGAGACTTGATTCCAAGTTGATCGCCGTTCGCGCCAACTAAGCGTACTTCACGTGCACGAATTTGCTCGTTAATCATCATATCCTTGCTAATAGTAAGCCACCTCCAAGGTTTTCTCAGAATACGTTTTGTAATTGTAGAACCCGAACAAAAAAAGTGCGGGCATACGGCACCCACACTTGTAATATCTTTAGTAAGAAATACATTTACCTGCTAACTGCGAATGCGTCCATCAGGTGAGAAGCGGGTGCTTCTACTTGTTCCAAAACCATATTCTATTATCCTTGATGAGTTTATCATAGGACATGACGTCTGTCAAGAAGACGCGATGTGTTTTACTAACAACAAGAAATATTGTAACAAACAACTAGCATACTTGCAATACTTTTTTATGATAAGTATTGTTTGGTTATTTTTTCTAGTTTTTCTTATTTATAATACATAAGAAAGCCGCGGTATACCGCGGCTCTTTCTTATCGTTTTCCTTCTACTTTAATCATGTCAACAAACGCATCTAATGCGATTGTTTCTGATTTTTGTTCGCCATATTTACGTACGTTTACGCCATTTTCAGTCACTTCATTGTCACCTACTACAAGCATGTACGGGATCTTTTGCATTTGTGCTTCACGGATTTTGTAACCAATTTTCTCTTCACGAGTATCTACTTCAACACGGATACCAGCACGTTGCAGGTCTTCTTGTACTTTCTTCGCGTAGTCTAAATGTACTTGCGGAGAAACTGGAATTACTTGCGCTTGAACTGGAGCTAACCAAGTTGGGAATGCACCTTTGTATTCTTCAATTAAGAAGGCAACGAAGCGTTCCATAGTTGATACAACACCACGGTGAATTACAACTGGGCGATGTTGTTTACCATCTTCACCTACGTAAGTTAATTCAAAGCGTTCTGGAAGTAAGAAGTCTAATTGTACAGTTGAAAGTGTTTCGTCTTTTCCAAGTGCAGTACGAACTTGAACGTCAAGTTTCGGACCGTAGAACGCTGCTTCACCTTCAGCCTCATAGTACTCAAGACCCATTTCATCCATAGCTTCTTTTAACATACCTTGTGCTTTTTCCCACATCTCATCATCAGCATAATACTTTTTAGTATCTGCTGGGTCACGATAAGATAGACGGAATGAATAATTTTCTAAGCCGAAATCTTTGTATACTTCTAAAGTTAAGTTTACAACGCGTTTTAATTCTTCTTTAATTTGGTCTGGGCGAACGAAAATGTGTGCATCATTTAAAGTCATCCCGCGTACACGTTGTAATCCAGATAATGCTCCAGACATTTCATAACGGTGCATTGTTCCAAGTTCCGCAATACGGATTGGTAGTTCACGGTAGCTATGAATATCATTTTTATAAACCATCATATGGTGAGGACAGTTCATTGGACGAAGAACTAATTCTTCATTATCCATTTCCATTGATGGGAACATGCCATCACGATAGTGGTTCCAGTGACCAGAAGTTTCATAAAGCTCTCTGCTTCCTAGTACTGGAGTGTATACGTGGTCATATCCTAAGCTTGCTTCTTTATCAACGATGTAACGCTCAATAATGCGGCGGATTGTTGCACCTTTTGGTAACCAAAGTGGTAAACCTTGTCCTACTTTTTGGCTATTAGTAAATAGTTTTAATTCTTTACCTAATTTACGGTGATCGCGCTCTTTTGCTTCTTCAAGCATACGTAAGTGCTCATCTAATTCTGCTTTCTTAACGAATGCAGTACCGTAAATACGTTGTAACATTTTATTATTGCTATCGCCGCGCCAGTAAGCACCTGCAACGCTTAATAATTTAAATACTTTAATCTTTCCTGTAGATGGAAGGTGAACACCACGGCAAAGGTCGAAGAATTCGCCTTGCTCGTAAATTGAAATAACTGCATCTTCTGGAAGATCGTTAATTAAATCTAATTTTAACTCATCGCCAACTTCTTCGTAACGACGAAGTGCTTCTGCACGTGGTACTTCATGACGAACGATTTCTAAGTTCTCGTTCACAATTTTTTGCATTTCTTTTTCGATTTTCTTGAAATCTTCAACTGTAATTGCTTCTTCCATATCGATATCGTAGTAGAAGCCATTTTCGATTACTGGACCGATACCAAGCTTAACATCTTTATATAAACGTTTTAACGCTTGCGCTAAAAGGTGGGCTGTTGAGTGGCGTAAAATATATAAGCCATCTTCAGAATCTAATGTAATAATAGAAACTGCACCATCTTCTTCAATTGGTGTAGAAAGATCGATCATCTCATCATTTAACTTTCCAGCCACAGCTTTTTTCTTTAAGCCTGGGCTAATAGAAGCTGCGATTTCTTCAGTTGTTACTCCTTTTGGAAACTCCTTCACAGCTCCATCAGGGAAAGTAATTTTAACTACATCTGCCATCACTGGTCACTCCTCTTTTTTTCAAAATAAAAAACACTCATCCCATAAAAAGGGACGAGTGTTGAATTCGTGGTTCCACCCTTGTTCCAATTAACTTTATTGTTAATTGCTCAAGTTCAACATAACGGTGTTGTCCGTTAGCAATTACTAGAAAAAGGTTCACTGCTAAAGTTTAGAGGTGGTAAGTAATAATCCCGTACTAGGAAGCTCACACCCTAAGGCTTCCCTCTCTGAAAATCGTAGAAAACTACTCATGTCCTCATCATAACATTTCGATATATTTCATTTATGTAGGTAATTATATGCTCAAAAACTTAGAAAATCAAGGGCGTTACCCTTATTTTTTAAATTTTTCACGTTGCGCTCAAATTCATGTAATCCATGTAGTTGTACTCGTTCTTGAAATACATTTCGCAAAGTAATAATCATATTATGATCTTGTTCTTTCGTATATAAATAAATCTTTTTCGGCGAAATGGAAAGAAGTGGTGCAATTACTTTCGTATCGATATATACATCCTTTTGCTTTAATAATTCTTCATCTATATATTGAACCAATTTCTCCTGTTTTAAACGTCTACCTTTATCATCATAGAAAATAAAACTTTCATCAAAAATAAGATGCACACAGGACAAACGCGATTTCCGGCTCCTTACTTGTTGGCGAAGTGTCTCAATGAACATTTGATATTCCTGCTCCATCTTATACTCATCAATTGCAACTTCAGCAAGCCGATCTACCATTTCCCTATATGTACGAAGACGAAAGCGAACGTATGATGAAAACGAAAATGAGAGCGGATCACAAAGCCAATCATTTAAAGACGACGCAATATAAGATTCCAATTTATGACGCGTTAAATCACTAGCTACCCCTTTTCTTCTTTCCTTTAAAATCTCATGTGCCATATGCAATATTTGATGACACTCTTCTTGTTCTTCATAAAAAAACTTTTCCTTTAAAATGCTATGAATCCATTCATTTTGTTTCACATTCATAATGAAATATAGTAATACTGGCAATAAAATCTTTTCAATATAATTCGATTCACATAATGGTATATGAATAACAACCTTTTGTTCATTTAAATATACACTTGTTTCCTTGTATAAGGATTCCATTTTTTTCGTTAGTTGTCTGTATACGTGCACAGCATCATTTTTTTCTTCGAAGCAAATTTCAATCACTTTTGTCCCCCCTTTTATCCCCGCTCTAAAGGATTTAAAAACCCTATAAGAGTCCGATCCGTGGCAAAGTCTCTCAGCAGAAACAATCCTCTACCATTAGACAACCCACTCGATACAACTTGCTAATTTCATATATATTAAAGGAGAGAGAAAAAAATGATACAAGCCAATTTAATTTTTTTATTGTATAATTTATTCATCACTAAAGAGGGGTATACAAATATTTGAATGTAAGTTTGTGAAAATCGAATTACATTGGGGTTTTACCCGCGTAAAACCCGCTGAAGATTACCAAGAAATTATTCAAGAACATGCTAGAGACGGATGGAGGTTCGTGCAGATTTTCACCCCTCCAATTGGCGGTTCCGGCCACCCTGAATATTTGGAGCTCATATTCGAAAAGAAAATATCACTATAATACAAAAGAGCAAGCTTCTCAGCTTGCTCTTTACTTATGACGACGGTTCTTTCCGCCAATTGGAATTGGTTTCGCTAAATATTTAATTCGTTCCATAATACGGGCTGCTTTCATTTCTTCGGCTTCACCGCGTTGTGTATACGTTAAATGATGTTCCAACTCCTTGAAATCAAAGTTAGACGTAAAGAACGTCGGTAAGTTTTCTAACATACGGAATTGTAAGATTGCACCAAGCACATCATCACGTACAAAACTCGACATTGCCTCCGCTCCAATATCATCTAACATTAACACTTGTACACGTTTAACCGCATCAATCTTTTCCCCAATCGAATTATCTTGAATCGAACTTTTAATTTCACGTAAAAATTCAGGGAAGTATACGAGCATCGAACTTATTTTTTTTCGAGCAAGCTCATTCGCAATTGCTCCTAAAAGATACGTTTTCCCCACACCAAATTTACCGTACAGATATAAACCTTGTACTTTTTTACCCGGTTCATATGTGCTTAAAAATTCATTCGCTGCACCGATTGCATCGATACGTGCATCTAAATCTGAAGGGTCTAGGTTTTCCATAGTTGCCTGTAAAATATCAGTTGGCATATATACACTTTGAACAAGCTTTTCATATTTCTTCCGCTCATCATATGCTACTTTTCTAACGCAGCGATCGTATTGAATATCAATCATCTTACCTTGGATAACAAGCTTTGGCTCATATCCTTGCAGCATGTTTTTACATGACCCTAAATCTGGACAATCAGCGCACCCTACACTTTGCCCAATATATTCATATAACTTCACAAGACTTCGTTCAATCATCGAAGTCGTTACTTCACCTTTATGTTCGTCTATAAATTCTTTCACACGCGGATGTGCCATCACTTCTGCCTTTAAGACTTCATATCTATTCTTAAAGTTTTCATTCTCCATTAATTTCGCAAACGAATTTTGAATATGCTCCATTTCCTCACCTCAAAGAGCGTTCATTCTCTTCTATTAATCACGCTTATATTTTTTCAACACTTCTTCTAATCGTTTTCGTTCATCTTCTAACGTACTTGCATTTTTTCCCACACTCACGTCATTTTTCACAGTTTCTTTCGCTTGTTCTTTCGGCTCTTCTTTCAGCCAATCAGGTACCATTTCTTTACGCACCGTTTTCTTGGTCGTACGGCCTTTCTTCTTCGTCTCAGCCCACTCTTGATATTGACGATTCTCTTCTTTTGCTAGCGCCATTGCTTCGCCTACTGTACCAACCTTTTTTCGCGCCCAATGCCCAGCAATCTTCTCAACATACGTTTTAGCAAGCTTCATATCTGAGCGTAGCATAACGTAATAAATAAGTACATTCACAACCCCTGGCGTTAATTTTTGGTTTATCATTACATCCTCGACAATTTGCAAGTCCGCCTTCGTCGCCTCTGCACCGCCCGAAATCTCCTTCAATAGTTGTTTTGGCGAGATTTCCTCTAACTGCTTCATTAGCATCTCTTCTTGCGTAGATGGCTCTTTCTCTTTCATTGTACGAGCAGCATGAGGTTGCACCCTTTCACTTAATACAGGTAATGCTTGACCATTTTCGAATTGATACCAATCGCGTGCTCCCTTTCGAAGCCTTTCAATATCAATTGTTTGCATCTCTGTCACTGCGCCAAGAACGATATTTTGCATCGACAACACATCCACACCGTACACATAAGAGAGTGTAATGACACATTCTCGCACTTGATCTGTAATCGCCTTTTTAGGAACAAGCGCTGATAATCCTTCTACAAATAAAGAGAAATCAAAGAAATCATTCCAAACTTTCGGAGCATCCCCATTCTCATTACTTGGCATAGTTGTCGTTTTCGGGATACGAAGTTCTTCTTGCGCATACTCAAACTGACCTGGGTTAAATGAATCAAATACATCATTGAAGGAGCGCGTAACATTTTCATAAGAAGCAAAATCGAATTCTTCTTCTAAGAAATATTGCTTTACTTGGTTGTATTTTGTCCGACTCAATCGATTGTATAAAAAGATACTTAAAACAATATCATCAAAAAACTGCTTCGGAGATAAAGGTGGTTGCAATTCATATATAAACATTCGAATATCTTTTTCTTTCTTAATATATACATTTAAAAGCCCAATCGCCTCTAACTTTACTCGTTCCCCATATATTTCAGGAAGTTGCATTTGCATGGTCACCATAAGGGAGTGATGTGTATTCTCTTTTCCAAACACACGATCTTGCTCTAACTCTCCCCATAGCGTCATGTATAAGCTAAAAGCTCTACTACCTACTAACGGCTGATACAACATCGTTAACACTTTCCTGTCGTAATTATGTAGCAACCCTTTCGCACTTACTTTATAACGATCAATCGGCAATAGCTCCATCCATGACTGTTTTTCCATTCTTGCTTCCCTTTCTCTCATCCAATCTAACCTATATTTCATTCGTTCTATCTTCATTATATAATTTCTTAGCGAAAAAGAGCTATTAGCTTCCGCTTCTAGCTCTCTTATCTCGTTTACTTACAGTATATAAAGAGAATGGATTACACCTTCTACTCTCTCTCTTTTTGCAGTATATCTTTTAATTCTTCAATAAATACATTTAAATCTTTAAATTGACGATATACAGAAGCAAAACGTACGTAAGCAACATCATCGATATCGCGAAGTTCTTCCATAACAATTTCACCAATCATATCACTTTTCACTTCTGATATACCTAAGTTACGAAGTTCACGCTCTACACTTTGCGTTACTTCCTCTAACTGCCTTAAAGATACAGGTCTTTTTTCACACGCTTTAATTAAACCGCGTAAAATCTTCTCTTTATTAAACTCTTCTCGTGTTCCTTCTTTTTTAACAACGATAAGAGGTGATTCTTCTACCCTTTCAAATGTCGTAAAGCGACTTAAACAACTCTCACACTCTCTCCTTCTTCGAATAGAGCGCCCCTCGTCTACCGGACGCGAATCTAACACTCTTGTGCCATTATGAAAACAGGATGGACAACGCAATTCATTCACTCCTTTACAATATACTCTTTATTTTTTACGATTCATCTACACGTGAAAATATATATACAATATTATATAACTCATTCTTCTACACTGACCACTCTAAGTTAATACATATCATGATCTTATTTTATATAAACTAAAAAAGAGGTGCATTATACACCTCTTTACATTTTAAATCAATTATGTTCTTTTTTAAAGAGCTTTTGTTTCTCTCTGCTTAATTTCGAAGCTACCAGTGCCTCGAGGAAGCTCGATGCTCTCACGCGTTTTCGCGTTTAAACCTTCTGCAATATATTCTGCAGCAACATTTGGATCAATACGATCCCCACAAGTATAAACATCAATACTTGCGTAACCGTGCTCCGGAAAGCTATGAATTGTTAAATGTGATTCCGAAATAATTACTACTCCACTTACACCTTGTGGTGCAAATTTATGAAAAGCAACCTCACGTACTTCAGCACCAGCTCTTAGTGCTGCATCCACAAATAATTGTTCAATATACGGCATGTCATTAAGCTTGTCGAAATCGCAATCCCAAAGTTCAGCGATCACGTGACGACCCATCGTATCCATAGTATCCATTCTACAGTTCCCCCTTGTAAATTTAATCTAACTGTTCGAATTGAAAACTAATTTGCAATTTGGCTTGCTCCACTACCACGGGGGAAAGTTAGTCCAGAGAGGTCCTAACCCTTTAAGTAGTGACTACGTACCTCAGCTCTTAAGTTTACGAGTGTTAGTATACTTTGTTTATTTTCATTTTGCAACAACAGTTTTTTCGATTTTCTGTCATATTTTCCTCTTTACTTTTCCCTAAAAAAAATAAACCATTCACAAATGCAGTAATCACAATGGTTTTTGGTATGTCCACTTTTTGAAAATATACTCATATAATTTTTTCCCTTTTCAGAAAAAAATAAAAAAGAAGGCAAATATTTACTTGCCCTCCCTTTATTTCACTTAAATGTGTTGAACATTTTCTTGTTTCGCTAATTCATTAACAACTAACGTTACAAGATCTACAACACGACGAGAGTAGCCCCACTCGTTATCATACCAAGCAAGCACTTTCACTTTACGATCACCCATTACCATTGTAGATAAACCATCAATAATAGCTGAGTGTGTATTTGTATTAAAGTCGATAGACACTAAAGGCTCTTCGCTGAATTCTACAATTCCTTTTAATGCACCGTTTGCAACAGTTTTGAACGCTTCATTAATATCTTCAACTGTCACATCACGTTTTACGTCTACTACTAGGTCAACTAGAGACACGTTTGGTGTTGGTACACGAAGTGCCATACCATGAAGTTTTCCGTTTAAGTGTGGAAGAACTTTTGCTAGCGCTTTCGCAGCACCCGTCGTTGTCGGAATGATAGACTGTCCGCAAGCACGTGCTCTTCTTAAATCTTTATGTGGATTATCAATATTTTTTTGGTCATTTGTATAAGCATGAACAGTTGTCATTAAACCGTTTTCAATTCCGAACTGCTCATCTAACACCTTTACAACAGGCGCTAAACAGTTTGTTGTACAAGATGCATTTGAAATAACAGTATGTTTTGTAATATCTAATTGGTCATCGTTCACACCAACTACAATTGTTACATCTTCATTTTTACCAGGCGCTGTTAAAATAACTTTTTTCGCTCCAGCCTCAACATGAAGAATTGCTTTTTCTTTCGAATTAAATTTACCAGTTGCTTCAATTACAACTTCAACACCTAGATCTTTCCAAGGCAATTCCTTTGGATCGCGGTTGTTTAAAAGGCGAATCATTTTCCCATCAACTAGTAGGTGATCTTCAAATGCTTCTACTGTTCCGTCAAACTTGCCATGAACTGTATCATATTTAATTAAATGTGCTAACGTTTCGGATGGATAGCTTGCATTGATTGCTACAATTTCGAATGCGCTTTCTTTTATTGCTTGACGAAATACCATTCTCCCAATACGTCCAAATCCATTAATTGCCACACGAGTCATAATATGTTATCCCCCTTGAATGCGTTATACTATTTATCTCCAATCCCAATAATAGTATAGCACAAAAAGGAGATATGTCACTAAGCATTTTCATTAATTTCACAATTTTTTAATCAATAATGTTCCATTCTTTCAAAATAGCAGCTAATTGTGTTTTCGTTTCAACAATTGTGCCATCATTATAAATTACTTCATCCGCCATCTTTACCTTTTCTTCTAGTGGCATTTGAGATTGAATACGTGCCGTTGCTTCTTTTTCTGAAAAATCATTCCGTTTCATTAAACGTTCTAATTGCGTATTCGGCGTAACCGCTACAACTAATACTCGATCAACGAGATTTGTTAATTTACTTTCAAACAAAAGAGGGATATCTAACACAACCGCTTGCATACCTTCTTTTATGTACATCTCCTTTTGTTCATTCATTTCTTCACGCACCGCAGGATGAACAATTTTGTTTAACTGCAATCGTTTTTCTTCATTATAAAAAACAACACTTCCAAGCTTCGGTCGATCAAGTTCTCCATCTTTTTGTAACACTTCTGTTCCAAAAACTTCTACAATTTTGTTATATGCTGGTTTTCCACGTTCTACAACTTCTCGCGCAATAATATCGGCATCAATAACTGGTATATGTATTTCTCGAAACATTTGTGATACTGTACTTTTCCCACTCGCAATGCCTCCTGTTAATCCAACTACAACTGTCATAATAATCCTCCTCATAATAATAGGCGCGAAACTAATGTTCCACGCCCATACTTACATTTTCCAAATTCCAATAATAATGAGTAAAACCCCAGGCAGGAATGTAAATTTTTGTAACCATTTCATATTCGATAAAATCGTACCGAGCTTCATTCCAATAAATAAAAATAAAGAACTCATAACCGCAACTATCGTCGCCATCATCGCAGGTGCATACCCTAATAAAGATGCACCAATTCCAGCACCAAACGAATCCACAGAAAGAGCAATACCGAGAAGTAGCGCTTCTCCTGCAGAGATGATTCCTGATTTATCAAAATCCGCAACAGTCGGTTTTCGCAAAATTTGAACGACTAACCCTAGCGAAGCAATTTCTAACTTCCAAACTTTCTCTTCTTGCTTCGGTTCTTCTTTTTTATCGCCCCGAAAAAACTGATATAACACCCAAATACCTATTCCAATAAGAACAAGCCCACCGATACGCGTTGCGATAACAGGTGAAAATATTTTCGCGATCATATGTCCAATTCCCATGGAAACGAGCATTACAGCTGCTGAACAGATCCCGATAATTATAATGGATCTTAGCGGAATTCTTACGCTTCTTAACCCATATGTCAGCCCTACACTACAGCTATCTAAGCTTAATGTAAAAGCTAATAAAATAAGAGATAAATAAAGGTACATCGGTAAGCTCCTCCCTTATACATAGCTCTGCTGTATGTATATGACAAATGCCTATCCGATGTTATCTCTTTTCTATATTCTAGGCTGGCAAATTGGGCAGTAATGCGTTCCTCTTCCACCAACCACTGTTTTTTCTAATATCGTGCCACAAGTTACACACGGTTCTCCTTTTTTTCCATAAACATTCAGAAGCTCTTGGAACGAACCGATTTGACCTTGCGAATTAATATACGTTCTAATTGTACTTCCCCCGCGTTTAACAGCTTCTCCTAATGTCGTAACAGTCGCTTCATAAATTCTTTCTATTTCATCTTCTGTTAAAGATGCCGCTTCTCGCTCTGGATGAATTTTAGAACGGAACAACACTTCATCTACATATATGTTTCCAAGCCCCACCAAAAGACGCTGATCTAATAATACAACTTTTATTTTACGATTTGTCTTTTGTAGTCTTTCCCTTAAGTACTGCGGTGTCAATTCAGCATCAAATGGTTCTGGCCCTAAATCTGCAAGAGGCATTTGAGCAAATTCTTCACCTTTCTTAAAGAGATGCATCGTACCAAACTTCCTCACATCTTTATAATGCAATTCAGTTCCATCTGTAAATAAGAAACGCACGTGTGTATGTTTATCGATTGGCTCATCCTCTTGATGAAGTAAAAACTTACCTTCCATACGCAAATGTGAAACAATTACATAATTCGTTACATATAGAAGTAAAAACTTACCTCTTCGCTTTATATTTTCAATCGTCTCGCCTCTCAGCATTTCTTTAAAGATTTCTGCATCGTCCGGTCGTTTCACTATTTTTGGATAAGTGACAATTACATCTTCAATTACTTTTCCCGTTACAAGATTTTCAAGTGTCCGTCTAACGTTTTCAACCTCTGGTAATTCAGGCATTTTATCCCTTCCTTATTTCGCGTCGTACCAAGTTGGGCCGTAAGAATAATCAACTTTTAATGGAACTGCCAATTCAATTGCATGCTCCATTACTTCCGGTACAAGCTTCTCTAATTTTTCCACTTCTTCTTTTGGTGTTTCAAAGATCAATTCATCGTGCACTTGCAGAAGAAGACGCGCTTCTAATCCTTCTTCTTCTAAGCGATCCGCCATAATAATCATAGCCTTTTTAATAATATCCGCCGCACTACCTTGAATTGGTGTATTCATTGCAGTACGCTCTGCAAAGCTACGCAAATTAAAATTACGGCTCGTAATTTCTGGAATGTAACGACGACGATTTAATAGCGTTGAAACATATCCTTTTTGCTTCGCATCTTTTACAATGTCATCCATATATTCTTTTACGCCAGGGAAGCTTTCTAAATACTTTTCAATAAATTCTCCTGCCGCTTTTCGAGTAATCCCCAAGTTTTGCGAAAGTCCGTAATCACTAATACCGTACACAATACCAAAGTTTACAGCTTTTGCTTGTCGTCTCATATTAGATGTCACTTCATCTTTTCCAACGCCGAATACGTCCATAGCTGTTTTCGTATGAATATCCATATCATGTTTGAAGGCTTCAACTAATCCTGGATCATTTGCAATGTGAGCAAGCACACGAAGCTCAATTTGTGAATAATCGGCCGCATACATAACCCATCCTTCTTCTGATGGAACGAATGCCTGACGAATCTTTCTACCTTCTTCTAATCGAATCGGGATATTTTGTAAGTTCGGATCTGTTGAACTTAATCGCCCTGTTTGCGTTAACACTTGATTAAAACGAGTATGAATTTTAGATGAATCTTCATGTACAACTTTTAATAAACCTTCAATGTATGTTGAATTTAGTTTCCCTAATTGACGATAGTGTAAAATATTCGGAATGATTGCATGATGATCCATAAGCTTGTCTAGTACATCAGCAGACGTAGAATAACCTGTTTTCGTCTTTTTAATAACAGGTAAGTTTAAGTTCTCAAACAGGATAACTCCAAGCTGCTTCGGTGAATTAATATTAAACTCTGTTCCTGCAAGCTCATAAATCTCTTGTTCCATTTCCTTCAGTCTGCCAGCTAGCTCTTCTCCCATATTACGAAGACGCTCCGTATCAACTTTCACACCTTTTACTTCCATATCAGCTAATACTCGAGCAAGCGGTAATTCTAATTCGGTAAACAGTTCATATTGCTCGTTCTTTTCTAATTCTTCCTCGAATGTTTGCTTCACATCATATAATACATGTACTTTACGGGCAACATGCTCAGCTACTACCTCTTGTTCTGGAACAGCACGCTTCGCACCTTTACCGTATACTTCTTCATCAGACTTTACCGCATGTGTTTCTTTCATTTTTGCTACAGTACGAAAATCTTTATCTGTATCAGCTGGATCAAGTAAATAAGCAGCAATTAATAAATCAAAGTCAATCCCTTGAATATCTACACCTTTCCAGTTGAGAGCAACGATAGCACGCTTCGCATCAAATGTATGTTTCCTCATTTCTCCATTCGCTAGCCACTCTTTGAAAGCATCTGATTTAAGAGCGACGTCTGTCGGAATAAAGTAACAACCATTTTCATTTTGAATACCAAAACCCTGAATATCAGCTTTATGGTAATTATCTTCTTGCACTTCCACAATAATCGCGCTATCTTGCCCGAGCATTTCTTCTGTAACTTCTTCGGCAATATCAAATGAAATATCATCTAGTTCAGCAGGAGCTGTTTCTTCTGGCGTAACACCTAACTTATTTAAAAGAGATGTAAATCCTAAATTCTCGAACATCGGAATAACATCACTCGCTTCGTATCCTTTATACTCCATATCATCTACATGCACAGTAATTGGTGCATCCGTAATAATAGTCGCCAAATCTTTACTCATAAGAGCTTGTTCTTTATTTGCTTCTAACTTTTCTTTTAATTTCTTGCCACTTACTTGATCTAAGTTTTCATATACAGCTTCTACTGTTTCAAATTGTGTTAACAATTTAATTGCAGTTTTTTCACCAACACCTGGTACGCCAGGAATGTTATCTGATTGGTCTCCCATTAAACCTTTCATGTCAATAATTTGTTTTGGTGACAAGCTATATTTCTCAAATAAAGCTTCTTTCGTATATTCATCTACTTCCGTAATCCCTTTGCGAGGAATACATACGAGTGTATTATCTGAAACAAGTTGAAGTAAATCTTTATCTCCTGAAATAACTTTAACATGAAACCCTTGTTCACTTGCTTCTTTCGCTAACGTCCCCATAATGTCATCCGCTTCATAATTTTCTAACTCATAACGCGGAACATTAAATGCATCAAGTAGTTCACGAATAAACGGGAATTGCTCTGATAATTCAGGCGGAGTCTTTTGACGCCCTCCCTTATAATCACTATATGTTTTATGACGGAATGTTGTTTTTCCCGCATCAAACGCTACAAGCATATGCGTCGGTTTTTCTTCCTCTAATATTCTCATTAACATCATCGTAAAACCATAAATTGCGTTCGTATGTATACCCTTGTCGTTATTTAAAAGCGGTAGTGCAAAGAAAGCACGATACGCGATATTATTACCATCTACTAATACGACTTTTTTTTCCAAACTGCAAACCTCCCCATACAAATTTGAAACGATTTTTCCACAGAAAAAAACCGTTCCTTTCCTCCCTCTATATTAACATGACTAATAGAGAGAAGAAAAATAACGGTTTTTTCTATTATATATAAACAGACTTATATTGGCATAAAGGGAAGTGACGAGAATAGCGTAACTATTCTCGTCCAAAATTACTCCTTGGATGAAGGGGTTTTCATGTATTATATTAACAGAACTTTATTAATATTTAATTAAGCAATTGTTAATATATTGTAAACATCCTTCGCCCTATTTTACAGTTGCCGATTTTGGTAAAACAACTGTAAATGTTGTTCCTTCTCCAACCTCACTATCCACTGTAATCGTACCGTGATGCGCCTCAACTAAATGCTTTACAATCGACAAGCCAAGACCTGTACCACCAGTATTTCTACTTCTCGCTTTATCTACTCGATAAAAGCGTTCAAAAATACGAGGGATTTCTTCTTTACTAATACCGATTCCCGTATCCGATACTTTTATATAAGCATTATATTTATCTTCTGCTAATTCAACAGAAACAATGCCTCCTGCTGGCGTATATACGATTGCATTATTAATTAAATTAATAAAGATTTGTTTTAAGCGGCTAGGATCTCCAATAACAGAAACTCGTTTCAATACATTCACTTGTAAAGAGATTTCTTTTTCTCCCGCTTTATTATCAAGTACCATGTGAATGTCTTCAAGAAGCCCCTTCATATCAACCGTACCCATATTCAACTTAAATCCTTGTTGCTCGATCTTTGACAAATCTAATAAATCCTCAATTAATCCTTGCATGCGTTCACTTTCTTTTAAAATAATATGTAAGAAATGTTCACAAAATCTTTTGTTATCCATCGCTCCATCCAAGAGCGTTTCTGAAAAACCTTTAATAGAAGTAATCGGTGTCTTCAATTCATGAGAAACATTCGCTAAAAAGTCTTTTCTCATTTGTTCTAATTTCTTTAGCTCAGTAATGTCATGGAATACGAGAACAATTCCTTTCCATTCATGGTTCGTTCCAATAATTGGAGCTCCATATACTTCGAAATGCTTTCGCTCAATGCCAAGCGGCAATAACATTTGTTTACGCACTTTCACTTCCGTCATAAAAATTTCTTCCACAAGTTCAATAATTTCCGTATGGTGAAACGATTCATAATATAAACGATTTAAATATTCTTCATCAGTTACGTGGAAAGTTTCCTTATAAGAACGGTTTACAAGGTTTATATATCCACGGCTATCAATTAAAATCATTCCGCTTCCCATATTTTCAATTAATGTGTGCAAACGATCTTGTTGCATTTCTTGTTCGAGTGTCATCTCTTGTAAATTACGAGCTAAAATATTAACCGCTTTACTCAGCATTCCAGTTTCATCTGAACGACTTTCATATGCACGCGCTTTATAATTCCCCTTCGCTAATTCAATCGCAACTTTCGTAACCGATTCAATCGGCCTAATATATTGCCCTGTAATTTTCATACCAAGGAATACAACTACGAGACAAGCGATGACAAATCCGATAATTAATAATCCCCACGTTTTTTGGTGAATGTCCCTCAAAGGTTCAATCGTACTTTTCACCAAAATATATCCTTGTTTCCCTGCTACATCCTGAACGAACACCGCATGATAAAATGCATTCTTTTGATCTGTTTCTTTCGTAATGACTTTATTTCTTTGGTTTGCTGTTTCGGAAGAAAGTTCTTTAATCATCTCTTGACTAAATGCAGATTGTTGTCCACTGCTATATTGAACCTTCTTTTTTTCATCAACAAATAGAATAGAAGCTGGTATTTGTTCTTCTAACTTTTCAAATACATACGGCTTTTTTAAAACAGCATCAAACCCTTGCTCCTCTGCTAATAACGCAACATACTGCGTCTCTTTTACCATTCTCTCTTTAGCATGATCTATATAGTAATTTTCAAATACAGTTTCTAATAACACACCTAGTCCAACTAAAATAAAAACAATGAGAGAAACAAATGTAAAAAGAAGCCTGGAGCGAAATTTATTCATCCCCTTTTGGCTCCTCTAATTTATAACCTAAACCACGTATCGTTTTAATGTACGTCGGTTTTTTCGTATTCTGTTCAATTTTATCGCGCAAATGGCTAATATGGACATCAACAATCCTTGTATCACCGGCAAAATCATAATTCCATACAGCACTTAATAATTGATCACGAGTTAATACACGACTTTTATTTTTCGCAAGATAAACAAGCAGCTCAAATTCTTTCGGCGTTAACTCCAGCTTTCTCCCTTGGAAGTACGCTTCATAAAACTCAGGTAAAATTTTCAGTTCTGCAATCATGATGCTATCTTCATCTGGCGCTTCTGAAACTTGTTCTTCCTGTTGTAATTTCGTACGACGCAAAATCGCCTTCACACGCGCAACAACTTCCCTTGGACTAAATGGCTTCGTCATATAATCATCAGCCCCAAGTTCAAGACCTAGCACCTTATCAAATTCATCATCTTTTGCTGTTAACATTAGAATCGGCGTCATAACACGCTGCAATCGTAATTCTTTACACACTTCCATACCATCCATTTTCGGAAGCATTAAATCTAATATAATTAAATCTGGGCGTTCTGTAGTCGCTTTTTGAAGCGCCATTTCTCCATCCATCGCTGTTATAACTTCAAACCCAGCTTGTTGTAAATTAAATTCAATTAAAGTTAAGATAAACTCCTCATCATCAACTACTAAAATACGATTGTTCATTCTCTTCCTCCAAGTTATAGACTTGAAACCTTCTTCATCCTAGTATTTTCCCCGTTATTCTCATCATACTAGAAAACAGGTTCCCCCTCAATAAAATTGTCTATTCATGGAGCTCGGTTATAATAAAATCGTTCTGAAAAATCGAAATACTTACAATTTCACTTTAGTGATCCAGTTGTTGTCCAAACCTTATAAATCATCCTATCTTTTTTATAACTCACTTCTGTACAAACTATAAAATCTTGATTTTGCGCTAGGAAAAACGAAATAGCATATGCTATTTTATAATCTGGTGTTTCATATCCATCAAATACTCTCCCATACATTTCATTCGCGATCGAATCTGCCCATACTTCAGCTTCTCTCATCGTTTCAAAGATCGTGTCTTCACTTTTCCATCTCATTCCTCTAAAAACCACCCCTTCATTTGACTTCCATTATTTAATAATGCAATAATTAAATATAAAATTACTATATACAAATTTAAAAGAAATGTGGTTTTATTATGCGACTCGTACTACCTATTTTATCTTTAGTGGTAACATGTATTCTTACTTTTAACATCTCAAACTGGGATACAATTAAAACTAACTGCTCAGATTTCGCCCAAGGATTCGTAGATGGATTCTTCAACTAAAAATAGCGCTAGCATCTCTTTAATACAGGGATGCTAGCGCTATTCATATTTTCATGTTTTAAAAATTATCTAATGCTTTTTCCATAATAGAGACAGATTTAAAAGACCAACTATGAAATGTCAAG